>NZ_JBHNYO010000007.1:0-249659 GCF_054960675.1 Rhodococcus sp. PSi06 | reverse complement strand
GGTCAATGTCACATCGAGTGGACCTCAGGGGTCTGATCGGTAGAGGCATCAGGGCCGGCGATAGGTCACTTGTGGATAGTTGTTCGCGTTGGTGACGCTGGCGTGCACGTTGTATACCGTGCGGACCAGGTCCTCGGTGATCACGCTCTTCGGGGTTCCCGATGCCACGATGGCTCCGTGGTTCAGGACGATGATGCGGTCGCAGAACATTGCGGCGAGGTTGAGGTCGTGCAGGGCGATGTAGCTGCTCAGCGGTAGGCCTGCGACGAGGGTCAGGATCTCGAGTTGGTGCTGAATGTCGAGGTGGTTGGTCGGCTCGTCGAGCAGTAGCTCGGTGGGCTGTTGAGCCAGGGCGCGCGCGATCTGGACGCGTTGACGCTCTCCGCCGGAGAGGGTGTGCCAGCGGCGGGTGGCTTTGGATGCCATGGCGGTGTCGGTCAGTGCCCGCGCTATGGCTTTCTCGTCGTCCGCCGCGTCTCCGCCGAGGATTCCGTGGTGCGGAATGCGCCCGAGACGCACGACGTCACGAACGCTGATGTCGACGTCGGTGTCGGAGTGTTGGTCGACCATCGCCACGCGACGGGCGACGCGACGTCGACGCAACGAACGCAGGTTGTCTCCGTCGAGCAGCACGTCGCCACTGTCGGGGGAGACGATGCCAGCAAGGATTCGTAGGAGGGAGGACTTGCCCGATCCGTTCGGTCCGATCAGACCGATGGTCTCCCCCGGCTCCGGCTCGAAGTCGATGCCGTCGAGAATGGGGTGTCCGCCGCGGGTCCAGCGAATATCTCTGGCGCGTAGTGTCATCGGGATCTCCTGAGCCGGAACAGAATCAGCGCGAAGGCAGGAACTCCGATCAGTGCAGTGACCACTCCCACGGGTATTTCCTGTGGCGCGAACACTGTTCGGGCAATGGTGTCGACCCAGACCATGAAAATGGCACCGATCACCACCGTCGTCGGAAGCAGTCTGCGGTGCCGCGCTCCGACGACGAAGCGGGCGGCATGCGGAAGGACCAGACCCACGAAGCCGATTGCCCCCGCGGCGCTGACGAGGGCAGCAGTGATCAAGGCGGTGATGACCAGCAACAGGATTCGCACCCATTTCACCGGAACGCCCAGCGATGCGGCCGCGTCGTGCCCGAAGGTGAAAGCATCGAGGGCGGAGGTGTTCAGCAGACACACCGTCAATCCCAGTAGCGTGACCGCGCCGCACAACACCACGTCCGTCCAGTCGGCACCGCTGAGGGAGCCGAGCAGCCAGAACAGCACCCCGCGAGTTTGCTCGGCGTCGGCCGAGGATATGACGATGAACGACGTCAGAGCCGAGAACAGTTGTGTACCGGCTACTCCCGCCAGCACGACGCGGTCGTTTCCGCCGCCCGCTCCGGCCGCGAGCAGCATGACCAGCACGAACGAAAGCAGCGCACCTGCGAAAGCTCCGGTCGACAGCGACAGTGCACCGCCGCCGACCCCCAGTACCGCAACGATGACCGCACCGGTGGATGCGCCGGACGAGATACCCAGGACGAAGGGATCGGCGAGAGGATTTCGCAGCAGCGACTGCATGATTGCGCCGCACAGGGCCAAACCGGCACCACAGATCGCAGCCAGGAGCGTTCGAGGTAGGCGGAGCTGCCAGACAATACCGTCCTCGATGCGGCTCACCCCGGCCGATCCGAACCCGATGTGTGCCAGGATCACTCGGTACACGTCCCCTACCGACACCGACGCGGGCCCGATCGTGACCGCTACCCCGATCGACAGCACCGCCACCACACAACCCCCGAGCAGAAGCGGGATCAACAGCCCGCGGTCGGTTCGGATCATCGTGTGGCCAGACCCCAATTCTGCAGGGCAGCAGCTACTTTCTCCACGCCGTCGACGGTGCGGATCGAGGGATTCAGATCGGCCCCGTTGACGACGATGTAGCGCTTGCTCCCGACGGCAGGCATTCGGTTCGTCACCGAGTTCGACTCCAGAAAGCCGATCTTGCTCTCGAGGGCATCCCCGGCGAGGCTGCGTCGGCTCAGATCTGCGAGTACCAACGCAGTCGGATCGCGGTCGATCACGCTCTCCCAGTTGACCTGTGGCCATTCGTCGGTCGTATCGGCGTAGATGTTCGCGGCTCCCACGGAGTCGGTGATGATGCCCGACGATCCGCAGCAACCGGCCATGTACGGCGTGTCGGTATCGGCGAACCAGTAGGCCAACCTCACCCCTGAGGCGTCGACCGATCCCGAAGCCTTCTCGAACCGATCCTGCAGTTCCGAAACCAGTCGTTCGCCGCGATCTCGTACATCGAATACAGCCGCCAGTTCACGAATCTCTTGATAGACGGTCTCGATCACCAGCGGCTCCGTGCGGGCACCATCGGAATTGACGCTCTCGTCGGTCTTGCCCTGACAGTCCGTGGGCGAGAGGTAATTCGGCACGCCGAGTTGCTCCAACCTGCCCCGATCGGCGACTCCCCCAGGTCCGAGAGTGCCCCCGAAGGACGCGGACACGAAATCGGGCTCGGTGTCCAGCACGACCTCGAGGGACGGCTGGTTGTCCGCGAGCCTGGGCACCGTGGCGTTCTCGGACTCGAGGTTCGAGCGAACCGGGTCGGTCCAGGTGGCAGTGCCCACCATGCGATCGGCCAACCCCAGGGAGAGAAGAATTTCCGTCGAGCTCTGATTCAACGACACCGCGCGTTGCGGCGGTGCGTCGACGACCACCTCGCGGCCGCAGTTGTCGATGGTCAGTGGAAAGTTTCCGGTCGTGGCGGTGGACGCCTGGGGTGGCGATGCCGTCGAACAGGCGGAAAGGACAAGGATGGAGACAGCGCCGATTGCGGCGAAAGTGGTACGCATCGAAGAGCTTCCTGCTTGGGGCTCGTGTCGCGGAGCCGCGGGTGGGGTCGATCACGACGACCGAGCATTCGGACTTCGAGCTCTCACCCGTCACCGTTGCGCGCCAGCTCCGGAATTGCACCGGATTCCCTCGTTCGTCGCGTTCCGACCCTATCCTGCGGGGTACCTCGATGGTCAGCGTGCCGCTGTCGTCACCGGCTCCTGTGCAAAGTTGCTCGGAAAGGTGTTGCGCGCCGACACGACCACGATCAGACCTGCCGCGACAAGCACGGTTGCCGCGGCAGTGACGGCCACGATGCCGCGAACATCGACGACGACTCCGCCCACCAGAGCACCCGTGGCAATGGCCAGCTGAAAGGCGACGACATAGATTGCCGAAGCCTTGTCCGGATCGCTCGGTGCCGATCGAACCACAGTCGACTGAATGCAGACCGGGATCGTGGTGAATGCCATCCCCCACAAAGCAATGGCCACGACGGCGAACACGGCGAAGCTGCCCGGCGCTCCACTGAGCGTGCACCACAGAATTGCCACCGCGACGGCAACAGCGCCGAGGGCCGCAATGGTGGAATGACGGGGCCAACGGTCGAACGTTCTGCCGATCACCCAGATGCCGACGACTCCGAACAGGCCGTACAGCATCAATATCAGCGTCAGAGTGGTTCCTGCCGAACCGATTACCCGATCGACGATCAGCGCGAAATAGGTGTACGCGGCGAAATGACCGAGGACGGCCAGAAACGTCACGCCGCACAGAATTGCCAGGGTGCCGTCGAGCACCCGCGGTGTCTTTTTCTCGTCGTACGTAGTGCGACCGACGGGCAGGGATGGAAGTACGAAGTACAGCGCCACCGCGATGGCGGCCGCGACTACTCCGAGAATCGTTGCAGCGGTGCGCCATCCGAGCCACTGACCCAGCGCAGCGGTGAGTGGATTGCCGGCAACCAATGCCAACGACGTGCCCGCATACACCGTGGCAATGGCTTTACCCTGCTTTCCCGGCAACGCGAGCGATGCAGCGACGGGTGCGACCACCGCCCAGAAGATGCCGTGCGTTGCGGCGCAGAGCATTCGCGAGATCACCAGCATCGGGTAGCCGACCGACACTGCCGACAGCAGTTGCGACAGTGCAAGAGCAGCAACGGTGATCACGACGACGCGTCGACGGGGCCACTCGCGCACGACCCTGATCAACGGCATCGTCATCACCGCAACGCCGTAGGCGTAGAAGGTCAGCAGCAGTCCGACGGCAGATTCGCTGACACCGAGGTCGCCGGATATCTCCGGGAGCAGACCCACGGGCAGTGTTTCTGCCGTGACGTAGATGAATGCGGCAGCGGCGAGCACCACCAACTTCGGAGCGGGTGAAGACATGCTGTGTATCGTTACACATGATGGCACGGTCGCGCTAGAGTGGCTCGGTGAACACTCGGGTGACCATGGCCGACGTCGCCGCGGCCGCGGGCGTCTCCACCATGAGCGTGTCGTACACCTACAACCGGCCGAGCCGCGTGTCCGACGCCACCAAGGAGCGCGTGCGCGCGGCGGCGGCGGCTCTCGGTTACACCGGACCCAACCGCGCGGCCCGCTCGTTGAGAAGCGGCACATACAACAGCATCGGGGTCGTGCTGGGAGAAAAGCTCACCTACGCCTTCGAAGATCCACAGGCTCGACGGTTCCTGTCAGGAATCGCCGACGCGTGCCTGGACGCCGACACCGCTCTGGTGATGCTGCCGAACCTGCATCGCGAAACCGACACTGCACGGATCCGCGATGCCCAGGTAGACGGATACGTGGTGTGGACCACCGAGAGCGACGATCCGCTCCTCGACGTGCTCGTCGACACCGGCCGTCCCACCTGCATTCAGGGTGGGCCCCACCATCCGGGCCTGGAGTGGATTTCCATAGACGACCGTGCTGCCGCCGACGCTGTGGCTACCGTCGCCTTGAAAGACCGATCACACCCGGCGATCGTGGCACTTCGACCCGATTCTCGACGCGCGTCGACGGTGGTGCACGGCGCGGACCCGTCGGACGTCTCGATGCCGGTCACTCGCACTCGGCTCGACGGCTACCGCGACGCGTGCGGACGCCTGGACATCGACTGGTCGACCGTTCCCACTCTGTTCACCACCCACAACGCGCGTCCGGAAGGCGAGCAGGCAGCGCGATTGCTGTTGCAGGACAGTACGGTCGACACGCTGCTCGTGATGAGCGACGAACTCGCCCTCGGAGCGCTCGACGCCGCGGCAGCGAACGCAATCGCAGTGCCGTCGCAGTTGGCCGTCACCGGATGGGACGATTCCACCGCGGCAGAAGCCGCCGGGTTGACCACGGTCGCGCAATCCTTGTTCGACCAGGGACGTTCGGCGGCTCGGTGGGTTCTCGGGCTGAGCGAATCCGTGGACGCGGCAACCTGGACAATCGAGCAGCGTGGTTCGACGGGATCCGAAACGTGCCATAAACCGCGCTAGGCATGGTTGAATGTGACTTAAAAAGGGGATGTGCCCGGTTTATAGCGTGAAAGCAAACTCTGAGCTAGAGTCCCTTATGGCTGTCCGGCCATGAGGGGGAACTGTGAGTGCAGAGCACGACGCGCCGCCCCGTCCTGTCTCCGCGACCAGGCACGATTCTCTGACCGGACTCGCGAGCCGTGACGAGATTCTCGTGCTCGTCACCGCCGAACTCGACTCGGGCGGCAACTTCAGCGTCCTGCTGGTCGACATCGA
This sequence comes from Rhodococcus sp. PSi06, assembly GCF_054960675.1. Taxonomy (NCBI): domain Bacteria; kingdom Bacillati; phylum Actinomycetota; class Actinomycetes; order Mycobacteriales; family Nocardiaceae; genus Rhodococcus; species Rhodococcus sp. PSi06. Next base: position 244,076 of record NZ_JBHNYO010000007.1, on the reverse strand, counting down.
CGGATTCCGTGAATTCAACGACGCACTGGGACCGGCCCAAGGTGACGAATTGCTGTGCATGGTCGCCGACCGACTCACCGCATCATTGCGCCCGGGTGACACCATCGGCCGACTGGCCGGCGACGAATTCGTCGTCATCGCACGCCGATGCCACTCCATCGCCGCCCGCGCGATGGCCGCGGGATTCGCGAGCATCTTCGAGCCCGCCTTTCATCTCGGCAGCCGGCAACTGACCCTCACGGCCAGCGTCGGAGTTACCTCCAGCACCGCCGATATCAGCGTCAGCGCAACGCAATTGGTACACAACGCGACTGCCGCGATGCACGCCGCGAAAGCAGTAGGACGAAACAAGCATCACGTCTTCACCGACGAGTTGCACCACACCAACCGCACCCGACTCGAGTTGATCGAACGGCTCCGCGGGGTCGCCATGGTCGAACGTGAACTGACGATGGCCTACCAGCCCATCGTGGAACTGGCGACGGGAACGGTAGTCGGCGCAGAAGCACTCATCCGATGGAACCACCCTGAACTCGGCCTGCTGATGCCGGACACCTTCATCCCTCTTGCCGAAGACGCCGACCTCATCGTCCCACTGAGCATGTGGATCATCACCGAGGTCGCCCGCACGATCGCAGACTGGCAAGCACGCGGCATAAACCTCCAGATCGGAGTCAATGTCAGCCCGGCACACTTCGCCGCCGGAACGCTCGCCACCGACGTCATCGCCATCGTCGACACCTACCGCATCGAACGCGGACGGCTCGCAATCGAACTCGCCGAATCACAGACACTGCACGATCTCGAAGCCGTGCACTACCAACTGCGCGACGTCCAACGCCACGGCGTTCTCGTTGCCATCGACGACTTCGGCTCCGGCTTCTCCTCCCTCGAGCGACTCGCCACCCTGCCCGTCGACATCCTCAAAATCGACAAGTCGCTCACCCAGCACCTCGACAGCGACAACCTGCACCGACGCCGCGCCATGACCACACTGTGCACAGCCCTCGCCGACGTCACCGCCACCCTCGGCAAAGACACCGTCATCGAAGGAATCGAGACCGCAGAACAACTCCAGATCTGCACCGACATGGGCGTAACCTTCGGCCAAGGACACCTGCTCGGGCGCCCCATGTCCAGTGCGGCACTCGAACAATTCATCGCTCGCCACAGCACCCACAGCGAATCCGCATAACCCGAGGAACCGAACGTGAAGATCGACAACGAAATTCAACGCTTCACCGACGCACCCCGCGCACAACTCTCCACCATCAACCCCAACGGCACACCGCACCTCGTGCCGATCGTCTTCGCCGTCGCGGACGCCGGAGACCGCATCTTCACCGCCATCGACTGGAAACCCAAGACAACCCAGAAACTCCAGCGACTCGACAACATCCGCGCCGACCCTGCCGTCAGCCTCATCGTCGACCACTACACCGACGACTGGTCCCAACTCTGGTGGATCCGCGCCGACGGAAACGCTCACATCACCGAATCCTCCAGCACCGAAGGCACACTGGCCTTGAATGCCTTGGTTGCGAAATACAGTCAATACAAGAACAACAGACCCGAGGGTCCGGTGATCATCATCGAAAAACTGTCCTGGCGATCCTGGTCTGCTTCCTGACGCGATCCCCTGGTCCACTCGATGTGACATTCGGTGGCCTTTCCGACACTCGATGTCACATCGAGTGGACATGAAGGTGGGCGAACAGGCGACGGTGCGCCCGAAATTCGCTCGCCGATGTGCCGTACGCCCGTCAAACTGCTCACCATGATGTTCGCACCTCCCGAATGGATCGAGACCGAGCGCCTCGTGCTTCGTCGTGAGTTGCCGAACGATGCCGTCGCCATTGCCGATGCGATTGCCCGCAACCGAACTCGACTACTGCCGTGGATGGGGTGGGCGACGGATGAAGCTGCCCAGGTCGCCACCCAGATCGCTCGAATCGCAGAAGCGGGTGAGCACTGGAACGCCGGCGAGATGTTCGATTACGGGATATTCGACCGCGTCGACGGGTTGTTCATGGGCAAGATCGGGTTGCATCGCAGAATCGGGCCGCATGGAATGGAATTGGGATACTGGCTCGACGCCGAGGCCGAGGGACGTGGAGTGATCACCGAAGCGACCACGAGGCTCGTACGAGAGGCACTCGACATGGACGGCATCGGCCGCGTCGAAATACATTGCGACGAAGCCAATTCGAGGAGCAGAGCCGTACCGGAGAGGCTCGGTTTCGTTCTCGACCGCATCGAGCAGCGACCGATCGCTGCGGCGTCCGAGACCGGCCGTCACCTGGTGTGGGTATATCAGCCGGATCGTCGGTAGGTCCGGTCCGTTGCCGGATGCGCACTGACGTCAGGGCGTTCGCGTGCTCTGGCTTGCTCGTATCGTGCTCGTAGGTCCGACAGCACCCGTTCCGGATCGTCGCGAATGTCGCTCGGAAGGTGTGTCACCACGATCAGGCCGGCGTTCTGCGCACGCTCACGGCGTTCCACAGTCGCTTTGTGCGCCGCCGGTGACAGATGGTGTTCGAGTGAGTCGATCTCCCAGTCCAGTGCAACATCGTCGAGCCAATTGTCGGCGATCAGAATGAACTTTCCCTGCGTGTCGTACACGGCCACATTGTGTTGCATCGCCGGAAGTCCGCTGCGTCCGTACAATTTCTGAGCCTGCACTTCGGCGACAGAGTGTGCACCCGAAACCAATTCCCGCAGTACGCGACGGGGCATCGCAGTCCCCCGCGTGCTGCCGGCGTCGAGTTCCTTCATGATCGCGTCCACGGTGGCCGCACCTCGTTGCACGACGCTCGCGATCAAGGCCATGCACTGTTCGGCATTCCTCATCCGTCGAACCGCGTCGCACAGGCACCGGACAATCGGCGCGACGCGCAATCCCGACTTGATCTCCGGCACCGGCATCCGCCATGTGCGTTCCACCGCTGCGAAACCCACGGATTTGCGATGTTGCGACTCGGGAATGAGGGCAAACGTCTCTTCGAGCGACGCCGACGTGCCCAATCCATGCAGCGCCAACCCGGCCCGGCCGCTGATCACCGCGTCGCGCCCGCAGTAGATCGACACCGCGATCGCTCGCTCCAGCGGTGTCAACGAACGATTCTTCAAGAACACGAGACCAGGTAGCGCTCGCGACCAAATGCCGTCCGGCAGTGTGCGTCGAACAATCGTCCTCGACGCCACCCCGAGTTCGAGCAGGTGCGCGGTCCGTACCAATCCACGATCCGACGCAGCCGCGATCACCTTCGCGTCGATTTTCGCGCCACCCCGCTTCATGCTCATGATGATGCGCTGTCCGCGCGATCACCAGCGCACCCAACGACGGCAAACGTTCTGGGTTGTGGACAACTCGCACCCTGTGGACAAACCCGGGGCGATCACGAACGCCCACTCGGCATCCGATCGGGCGTCCGGATGCCACTCGATGTGCCATTGACCGTCGAAAAGGCCACCGACGGTCACATCGAGTGGGCGAGCGGGGTGGGAAATGGTCGCCTGAGTCGGCGTTGACGGGGATACCGTCTACCTTGCATAGGTGCAGTCTGACTTCGGGAGTGAGATATGACGGCGACAGCAGTTCCTTCGGAACGGTCCGGCACTTCGGCTCCCCGGTCGTTTTCGCCCCCCGAGCGGGGTCGTTTGCGCGAGGTGCCGCATATCGCGGGGCTGGTTCTCGGGGTGTTCTCGGCGGCGTTGTTTCTGTGGTCCCTGTCGCCGACTCTTCGCTATCTCGTCCACGCCCCTCGCGAATATGTCGACAGGTACTACTTCGATGCGCCGGATACGAGTTTGTCCTGGGCGCTCGTTGTCGGGCTGTTGGCGGCGGCGTTGGCGAGTCGCAAGCGAATTGCGTGGTGGTTGCTGACTGTCTATCTGGTGTTGTTGGCGATCACCAATGTGGTCGAAGGCATCCAGGACAAGGACGTCAATTCGTGGATCGCGTTGGCGGTCCATGTGGTGGTCGCAGGGTTGCTGATCGCGGCGCGCAAGGAGTTCTACACGCGTGTGCGTCGCGGGGCGGGGTGGAAGGCGCTCGGGGTGCTCGTTCTCGGAGCCGCCGTCGGGACGATTGTCGGTTGGGCGTTGGTGGCGTTGTTCCCGGGTTCGTTGCCGGAAGGTCAGACGTTCCTGTGGGCCTTCAACCGGGTCACGGCGTTGGCGACCGTGGACAACGAGCAATTCGACGGCAGACCCAACGGCTTCGTCAACACTGCGTTGGGGCTGTTCGGAGCGCTGGCGCTGCTGGGCGCGGTCGTCACGTTGTTTCGATCGCAGCGGTCCGGCAATGCGCTCACCGGTCGCGACGAGTCGGCCCTGCGCGGCCTGCTCGACAAATGGGGTGCCGACGATTCCCTCGGCTACTTCGCCACCCGCCGCGACAAGGGTGTCATCTTCGCCACCAGCGGCAAGGCGGCGGTGACCTATCGCGTCGAGGTCGGGGTGTGCTTGGCCAGTGGGGATCCGATCGGTAATCCGGAGGCCTGGCCCCACGCAATCTCGGAGTGGCTGGACCTGGCCGAGAAGTACGGGTGGACACCGGCCGTCATGGGGGCCAGCGAGATCGGGGCCACCGCCTACAAGCGGGCCGGCTTGAGTGTTCTCGAACTCGGCGACGAAGCAATCTTGAAAACCAAAGATTTCAACCTCAATGGACGAGAGATGCGCCCCGTGCGTCAGGCCGTCAACCGGGCTCGCAAAGCGGGTGTCGTGGTCACCGTGCGTCGTCACCGCGATATCGCGACGGAGGAGATGAACGAGATCATTGCCTGCGCGGATGCGTGGCGCGATACCGAGACCGAGCGCGGCTTCTCGATGGCGTTGGGCCGCCTGGGTGATCCTCTCGACGGCGATTGCCTTCTGGTGCAAGCGGTTCAGGGCGAGAAGATCATCGGTGTGCTGTCCTTGGTGCCGTGGGGTCGCACCGGTGCGTCGCTGGATCTGATGCGCCGGGATCCCGCGTCGCCCAATGGCGTCATCGAACTGATGGTGACCGAACTCGCTACCGGTGCCGATCATTTCGGCGTCAGCAAGATCTCGCTGAACTTTGCGGTGTTCCGAGCGGCGTTCGAGGAGGGCAGTCGGATCGGTGCAGGTCCGGTACTGCGCATTTGGCGCAGTGTCTTGGTGTTCTTCTCACGCTGGTGGCAGCTCGAGGCGCTGTATCGCTCGAACGTCAAGTACTTGCCCGAGTGGGAGCCGCGCTACCTCTGCTTCGCAGACAACCGTGTGTTGCCCAAGGTGGGCGTCGCGTCGGCTATCGCAGAAGGTTTTCTCACTCTCCCGACCTTTCGGCGCGGTTCCAAGCACACCGGATCCCATGTTGCGGTGCCCGCCGCACTGGTCGATGCCGAGCACATCCACTCCGACGGCAGCGGACCGGACACGCTCGCGGACGAGCCGGTAGTCGGCCGAAAGCGCCCCGACCAGGTGCGCGTCCGCATGGCCAAACTCGAGCGCCTCGAGAGCGAGGGTGTCGAAGGCTATCCCGTCGCGTATCCCCCGACGCACACGGTCGAAGCTGCCGCCGCATCCCCGCAGGGCACTACCGTGCGGATCGCCGGACGCATCCTGCGAATCCGCGACTACGGCAGCGTCTCGTTCGCCGTGATCCGAGACTGGTCGGCCGACATCCAGGTGTTGTTCGACCGCGAACGCGTCGGCGACAGGATCGAAGAATTCGATGCCGACTTCGATTTGGGCGACCTCGTCGAGGTCAGCGGAACCATCGGGTACAGCAGGCGTGGTGAGTTGTCGCTGCTGGCCACCGAATGGCGAATGAACGCCAAGTGCCTGCATCCTCTCCCCGACAAGTATCGCGGTCTGACCGACCCGGAGGCACGGGTGCGCCAGCGCTACGTCGATCTGGCGATCAATCGCGACGCCCGCTCTCTGCTCATTGCCAGATCCAATGTCGTTAAATCCCTTCGTGATTCGTTGGGAGAGCGCGGATACATGGAAGTCGAGACCCCGATTCTGCAGCAGGTGCACGGTGGTGCCAACGCGGCACCGTTCGTCACCCATATCAACGCCTACAACCTGGATCTGTATCTGCGTATCGCCCCGGAGCTCTACCTCAAGCGGCTGTGTGTGGGCGGGATGGAGAAGGTCTTCGAGATCGGCCGAGTGTTCCGCAACGAAGGCGCAGACTTCAAACACAATCCTGAGTTCACGATCCTCGAAGCGTACGAGGCCCACAGCGACTACGAACGCGCAATGGTGTTGTGCCGAGAACTGATTCAACGAGCGGCCGTGGCGGCGCACGGTCGCGAAATAGTGCTGCGTCCCGACGGCCCGAACGGGGAGATGATCGAGATCGACATCTCCGGCGAATGGCCCGTCAAGACACTGCACGGTGCCGTCGCCGAGAAGTTGGGTGTTCCCGTCGAGCCGGCGACTCCGCTGGACGAGCTGCAGCGGTTGTGCGACGAGAACGACATTCCGTACGACAAATCGTGGGACGCGGGCGCCGTCGCGCAGGGAATGTACGAGCATCTGGTGGAGGACTACACCGAGTTCCCCACGTTCTACAAGGACTTCCCGACGTCGATGTCGCCGTTGACCAGACCACATCGAAGCATTCCGGGCGTGGCAGAGAAGTGGGATCTGGTCGCGTGGGGCGTGGAACTCGGTACCGCGTACAGCGAACTGACCGACCCCGTCGACCAACGTCAGCGCCTCACCGAGCAGTCCCTGTTGGCGGCCGGCGGCGACGAAGAGGCAATGAGCCTGGACGAGGACTTCCTGCAGGCGCTCGAGCACGGCATGCCGCCGACCGGCGGCCTGGGGATGGGCGTGGACCGAGTCGTCATGCTGATCACCGGAGGAAGCATCCGCGAGACTCTTGCGTTTCCGCTGGCCAAGCCGCGTCAGTGAGTGTCGTCGACGACCTTTTCGCCGAGCAAGTGTGCAAAACCGGGAAAATGATGGAAACTGGAGCCCGAAACAGACGACAGGTCAGCAAATCATGGTGGAGAAAAGATGGATCACGGCAACCGAACCGAGCGCAGTGCGTTGTTTCCCGTGAAACATCCTCCCGGCCAGTACGTCGAGGTGGACGGACAACGCCTGCATGTCTTCGTGCGAGGAACCGGGCCTACAGTGGTCCTGTGCGGTGGCCTCGGTAGCAATTGGTTCGACTGGAACGACACCGTCGACATCTTGAGCGCTCACCACCACGTCGTCGTGATCGACCGGCCCGGCTTCGGACTCAGCGATCCCCTGCCCGCCGGTGCCATGCCCACCGTCCGCGGGGAAGCAGACAGGATCGTCGGCGTTCTCGACGCACTCGGAGTCACCGAGCCGGCCGTGATAGCAGGTCATTCGATTGCCGGCTTCTACGCTGAAGCCGTCGCACGGCTGTACCCGTCGCGCATTCGCGGAATTCTGTTGCTCGATTCCAGCGCAGAATCGGACCCCCGACGCTTCGTTCCCGGTGTCGTCCGTGTCCAGACTGCGCGCGTCGTCGCGACGGTGCTCGACAAAACCGGTGTGCAGAAGCTGTTCGGACCGCGTGTGCGCCGCGTGCTGAACCAGGCGACACCGCCCGATGGCACACCGCAGGAGACATTCGACTGGGTGGACGACATCTACCGCAGGCCCACCTACCTCGCCGCCGCGCTCGTCGAAGATGTCGTCTATCCCGATTTGGCCATCGAACTGAACAAACTCCGCAAGCGCTCGACGCTCGTCGTTCCGGTCATTGTTGCGGCAGCTCACACCGGACGCCCCTCACCGTGGGGCAAGAGGTGGATCAGAACCCAACGCAAGCTCGCCGAGTATCTGCGTGCCGATTTCACCGTCGTCATGCCTGCCCACCACCACGCCATGATCGACAAACCGGCCGAGGTTGCGGCCCTCATCGCCGAACTGGTGTGAACCCCTCCAGGCGACGCACGTAACGTGTCTCTGCGAGCCCGCAGCCCAAGACCCGAGCCGAAGCTCGGCGATGGCGCGGTAGCACGAGAGGAAATTGAAGATGGGTGCGATCAGCACGACGCAAGGTCGACAGTCGAAGATGCTCGGTTTGGGCGTTCATCGCCCGGAACGCATAGTGACGAACGACGAGATCTGCGAGTTCATCGACTCCAGTGACGAGTGGATCCAGACACGCTCGGGAATCAAGAACCGGCGCTTCGCCGATCCCGAGGAGAACGTCGTCCAGATGTCCATCTCGGCAGGTCGCAAAGCCCTCGAGGCCAGCGGAATCACGGCCGATCAGGTCGATACCGTCATCGTCGCCACCTCGACGCACCTCGAACTGACACCCCAAGCAGCCGCGAAAGTGGCACACGGCCTGGGCACCAAGGGCCCGGCAGCGTTCGACATCTGCGCCGGCTGCGCGGGATTCTGCTACTCCCTGGCCGTCGCATCCGATCTGGTCAAGGCCGGAACCTCGAAGTACGTACTGGTCATCGGAGCCGAGCAGCTCAGCGTCACCACCGACCCCTACGACCGCACCACGCGCTTCATCTTCGCCGACGGCGCAGGTGCCGTGGTCGTCGGACAGAGTGACGAAACCGAAATCGGACCCGCCGTCTGGGGCTCCGACGGCTCACAGTCCGACGCCATCGTCCAGACCATCGACTGGTACGACTACATCACCAAAGCCGACATGGAACGCCCCTGGATCCGGATGAACGGAATCTCCGTCTTCCGCTGGGCGGCATTCGAAATGGGCAAGGCCGCGCAGAAGGTCCTCGACGTCGCCGGCATCAAGGCCGACGAACTACACGCCTTCATCCCCCACCAGGCCAACAGCCGCATCACCGACCTGCTGGCGAAGAGTCTCAACCTGAACGAAGACACCCCCGTCGCCAACGACATCGCAGAAACCGGCAACACCTCTGCGGCATCGATCCCACTGGCCATGGAAGAACTGCTGCGCACCGGCAAAGCAAAAGCAGGAGACACCGCACTCCTGCTCGCCTTCGGTGCCGGACTGTCCTACGCCGGACAGGTAGTCAAGCTCCCCACCCTGTAGTTGCCAGTCTCCATTTCGCCCGCGCCCGAATCCCCGGTGCACTCGATGTGACGTTCAGTGGCCTTTTCGACGGTCAATGTCACATCTAGTGGACTTGGGGAGCGGGTGTGGGCGGAATCAGGACCGGAGCCGGGGTCGAGTCGTACAGTTGTTGTATGCCCAAGCCGCCGTTGCCCGATGATGCTGTGGAAATGTTGACGAAGCCGAATCCCGCGGTCATGGCTGTGGTTCGTGCCGATGGAACGCCGATCACCGCACCCACCTGGTATTTGTGGGAGGACGGGAAGGTCGTGCTCAATTTCGATGCGTCTCGTAAGCGCCTCGAGCACATTCGCGCGAATCCGAAGGTCTCGATTTCGGTGTTGGACGAGGCCAGTTGGTACACGCATGTGACGGTGCACGGCTCGATCGAGTTGCAGGACGACCCAGATCTGGTGGATATCGATCGCATTTCGACGCACTACACCGGGAATCCGTACCCGGTGCGGGATCAGCCTCGAGTGACCGGGTAAGTGACCGTCGACGCGTATGTGGGCTGGGGCAAACTCGGGACGTAGACGTGTGCGCGCGCTTGCGGCGGCAGTGTCGAGGTGTCACACTCCCGCAATGGTGAATCCGCAGGGCGAGGGCAGCGATCCGTTCGAGGTATCCGACAAGGGTCAGCCGTACCCGGGCCAGCAGCAGTATCCGCCGTACCAGAATCCTCAGAGCCAGTACCAGAATCCCCAGTACGCCGGCCAGCAGTATCCCAACCCCCAGTATCCCAACCCGCAGTACGGGAATGCGCCGTATGCCGGGGGATATCAGACGCCTGCACCCACCAACACGCTGGCGATCGTCTCGCTGGTGTTGGCGATCTTGGGTCTGACGTTCATTCCACTGATCGCGTCGGTCTGTGCGGTGGTGTGTGGCCACCTCGCGAAGGGCCAGATCAAGCGCAACGGCGAGGGCGGATCAGGATTCGCCACGGCCGGCCTCGTGGTCGGCTACGTGTCGATTGCGCTGTTCGTCATCATCGTGGGTGCGATCGTCATCTTCGCGCTGGCAGCCTCGAACTCATCCACGTACTGAGTTCGGTTGCTGCGCCAGTCGACCGTTCATCGCTACGGCCCACAGGCCGGCGACTACTGCCAGCGCAATGACGAACAGCGCCAATGCATTCCATCCGAGTGACTGAAAAACGACTCCGCCGAGCCAGCCCACGACGGACGATCCTCCGTAGTAGAACAGGTTGTACAGCGAGGTTGCCTGAGCTCGGCCGTGCACTGCGCGTTGCCCGGTCCACCCCGACGCGATGGCGTGAGCGGCAAAAAATCCCATCGTGAAGATCACCAGTCCGGTGAGGATGACCGCCAGATTCGACGCCATCGTCAGAGCGACTCCGGCAATCATCGTCGCGGTCGAGCCGGCCAGGACGATCGACCGGCCGTGCTCGATCGCCAGCTTGCCTGCCACTCGCGACGAGACCGTGCCGCTCAGATACGCCACGAAGATGAGACTGATCAGCGACTGTGGAAGTCCGAAAGGCGCTGCCTCCAAACGGAATCCGAGGAAGTTGTAGATCGCGACAAATCCGCCCATCAGCAGGAAACCCTGGCCGTAGAGTGCCAGCATTCCGGGCTCGCGGAGGTTCACCCACAACCGACCGGGTAGGTCACGAAGCTGGCTGTTCACGAGGGTGGTTCTCGGCCTCGGTGCCAACCAGACGAACAGACCCGCTGCCAGCGCAGCGATGATCGACACGGTGAGTGTTCCGATCCGCCAATTGGTCTGTTCTGCAACGGGTCCTGCCACTATTCGGCCCAGCAGGCCGCCGAGCGTCGTACCGGAAACGTACGTCGCCGCTGCCAACGCGGTGTGATTGCGATGCACCTCCTCGCTGAGGTAGGCGATCGCGATGGCCGGGAGTCCGCCCAGCGCAGCACCTTCGAAGAACCGCACGGCCAGCAACACCTCGAGCGAGGGCGACAACGGCACAAGCAAGCCCAGCGTCGTCGCAGCGAGGATCGAGGCGGTCATCGCCCGCACCCGGCCCACGCGATCGGCTGCAACGGACCACGGAATCACCGAGATCGCCACGCCGACGGTTGCGAGTCCGACGGCCAGTGAGGACTGTGACGGAGAGATGTTCAGGTTCGCCGCAATGAGCGGCAGGATTCCCTGCACCGAGTACAGCTGCGCGAAAGTCGCGACGCCGGCGAACAACAGGGCCAGCACCAGCCGTCGGTATTCGCGTGATCCCTTTGGATGTCCCTCCCACTCCTGAACCTCGGGCCGCGTCTTAGTCATGCCGATCACGTTAGAAGCGCTCACGGTATTCGTCCAATGCATGAGATGCTCGTAACAGATACCTCAGCGATATGATTTACGCATGCGCCGCGAAACCCTCGAGCTGTTGCCCCTGCTCCCGACGCTCGTCGCGGTGGCCGACACCGAACACATCACCGATGCCGCCCACGTCCTGGGCGTCCCACAACCCACCGTCAGCCGCCAGGTCGCTCGCGCGTCGGCGATCCTCGGAGTCGACATCGTGGAACGACGCGGCCGCGGGATCGTGCTCACCAGCACCGGTCGAGTGCTGATTCCTTACCTGCAGCGGGCGCTGAGCGACATCGACGCCGGCATCGACGCCATGACCGAGCACGATTCCCGTGCCCGTGGCCGCATCGCCGTCGCATTCCAGAACACTCTGGGTGAGGACGTCGTGCCTGCACTGATCCGGCAGTTTCGCGTCGACCATCCCGCGGTGACCTTCGATCTCGACCAGGGCGCACGCGCCCGCTGCCTGGACCGGCTTGCAGACCGCACGGCCGACCTGGCGTTCGTATCCCTCAGCGCCGAGCACACCGAGGACAATTCGTTTCAGCTCTACGACGAACGGCTGATGCTGGTGGTCCCCGACGACCATCGCCTCGCGTCGAGAAGAACCGTCGATCTCGCCGATACCGCCGAGGAGAACTACATCGCGATGGGTCATGGCTTCGGAATGCGATCGATCTGCGACGAACTGTGGGCAGATGCCGGCTTCAGCCCGCGCATCGCGTTCGAGGGCCAGGACACCCATACCGTCCGCGGACTGGTGGGTGCCGGTCTCGGGATCGCCATCCTGCCCAGAATTCGTGGCCACGGCGGCGAGGGCGGAACCGTCGACATCAGCCTCGCCCAACCCGCGGCGCGCAGGCGCATCGGCATGGTGTGGGATCCCCGAGTCGAATTGCCGCGTCAGGTCGCACGGTTTCGGTCGATGGTGCAACGCAGCGGTCGGACACTCGTGATTAGGTGAGCCGATGCAATTGGTTCTGGTTCGGCATGCGCTGCCACAACGTTCGGATACCTCGGCCGATCCTGCACTCGCCGAGCTCGGCGTCGAGCAATCCCTGCGGGTGCCCGACGCCGTAGCGCGGTTCCCGATCTCCCGAGTCGTCTCCAGTTCGCAGCGTCGCGCGTTGCAGACGGCACAGCCGTTGGCCGATCGGCTCGATCTGACCGTCGAAGCCGACGAGCGACTGACCGAATACGATCGCGATTTCGGTGGGTACGTACCGATCGAGTCCGCAAAGACCGAATTTCGCGACGCCTTCGACCGCATCAAGGCCGGGCACCTACCCGAGCAGGTCGACGAAAACGCGTTTCGCCAGCGCGTGCTGGCCGGGGTAGCCGATATCGTCTCGAACACCGCGCATACCGACACCGTCGTACTGTTCGCCCACGGCGGCGTCATCAACATCCTTCTGCAGGACGTGTTGCAGACACCGAGGGTCCTGGGATTTCCGATCGATTACTGCTCGGTCACGCGCGTACTGTTCTCGCGAAGCGGTGCGCGGTCGGTGTCGTCGGTGAACGAAACCGAGCACGTATGGGACCTGCTACCTCGCAATCGGCAATCCACAGAGACCTCTTAAAATCCCAGGTCACCGCCGTCGAACACGGCGTCTGTGAGCACGCGCCGGTTCGGAACGCCGTCGGTGGCAGTTAGCCTCGATGTCATCATGGGTGAACTGCGTATTTTCCGACGTCCTGCCGTTGCTCTCACCGCACTGGCGTTTCCACTGGTTGCGGTGGGTGCCTTCGCACTCGGTACCGGCTACGACCTCGGTGGCGAATCGGACGCCACCACCACCACCGTCGTCGCCGAGTCGGACCAGGCTCCGGCGGAGGGTCAGCAAACGGCCGATCCCTTGTCCAAGGCCAGGACGAGCCTCAACAGCGCCTCACTCCCCATCACGTTTCTCTCCAGCGGCATCGGGCAGCTCACCCAGGGCGGAACGCAGCTCAACGACGGCGTAGGGCAGCTCGCCGACGGCATCACGCAGGCTCACGACGGAACCGTTCAGCTCGCCGACGGCTTCGGGCAGTATCGCGACGGCATCGGCCAGCTCGGCGACGGTGCCTCGCAGATCAGCGGCGGCGTCGACCAGGTTGTCGATCAGCTCGCCGGCTTCGGAGCTCTGCAGGCCGACTTCACCGGGAAGCTCGCCGCCACCGCAGACCAGGTCGATCGCTTCCCGCACCCCGGATCCGACGCCATCTCCGGCGAGATCCGCGGCGTGATCGACACCCTGAACACCCAGGCATTCGGCCCCGATACCCTCGCGCAACTGCAGACACTCAAGAGTGGTGCCCAGCAGCTGTCCACCGAACTCAACGACCCGAACAGTCAGTTCCTCGGTGCCACCGCGCAGCTCGGCGACGCCACAATGCAGTTGCGTGACGGACTCGGCCAGCTCGACGACGGCGGGCAGCAGCTCAAGGCCGGCACCGATCAGCTGGTGACATCGGTCAAGCCGGTCGAAGGAATCGTGAACGGCATCGCCACCAACGTGCGCGACGCCTCCGCGGCTCTTCCGCCGCAGGGAACCGCTGCCGCCACCGACGACGCCGGATCGGAACAGAACGTCGCAGCCACGTCGTCGACGACACCGGGTACCGGTGCCACTCCATACCTGATCGCCGCGCTCGTAGCCCTCGGGGCTCTCGGATGCGTCAGCCTCGTGCGGGTCCTCGGTAGGGACACCAAGCCTCGCTGGCTGGCCGTTGCAGCGGCGGTCGCAGCAGTGGGTGTGAGCGCCGCGTTCGCGTTCGCCTTCGCTACCGATGCAGCCCTCGGGCCGGTGATCGCAGCGGGCGCGTTCTTGATCGTCTCCGCCGCGGCCTATCTCGCTGCAGCGGGGGCAGTGCAGCGGGTACTCGGTGCAGTCGTCGGCCAGATCGTCAACGTCGTCGCCCTCGTGGTGCAGGTCGTGGTCTGCGGTTTCGCATACGCGTCGACGGCACCGATCTGGGGCGATCTGGCCGCCTTCATGCCGATGAGCTACACCGCCGCCGGTGCCCGCATCATCGCGTCGGGCGAGATGAGCGGGACCGGCTGGCTCGCAATCGGAGCCACAGTGGCGCTGCTGGCCGTCTCGGCGGTCGTGTACGTCAGCGCCCGGGGTGACTCAGCCGACGGGACGGAGCGGATGAATGGCGGGCGGGGCCGCGAGATGGGCACCGAACTCGCTTAGCGCCTGCTGCAGATGGGGCGTCTGCATGTGAGCGTCGAGGTCGTCCTGCGACTTCCACAATTCGATGGTGATGAAGGTTCCCGGCTCCACCGCCGACTCGAACAGCTCGTAGGAGATGTTTCCGTCTTCCTTGCGGGACTCGGCGACCAGAGCCGACAGGCCGTCGCGCACAGCGTCGATTGCGTCCGGCTTGGCGGTGATCGTTGCGACTACCTTGAGATCGTTGCTCATGAGGTGATGTTTCCTTCGTTCGGGCGAGTCCCACTTTCCTCACCGAACGTACTCCCGACACCCCTAAGCTGAGGGGTCCGTACGGAAAGGGAAATCATTGTGAGCCACGCCGGTACCGAGCAGCGCGCGACGAAGAAGGAATGGCTCGGCCTCGCAGTACTGGTGGTGCCCATTCTGGTCGTGTCGATGGACATGTCGGTGCTCTATCTGGCGCTGCCGTTCATGACGGCCGATCTCGAACCCACCGGCAACCAGACCCTGTGGATTCTCGACATCTACGGATTTCTGCTGGCGGGCCTGTTGATCACCATGGGCTCGCTCGGCGACCGCATCGGTCGGCGGACTCTGCTGATGATCGGTGCGGTGGTCTTCGGCGCGGCATCACTTGCCGCGACCTTCTCCACCTCGCCCGAGATGTTGCTCGTCGCACGCGCCTTGCTGGGAGTCGGCGGAGCCACGATTGCGCCGAGCACACTGTCGTTGATCCGCAACATGTTTCACGATCCGACGCAGCGAAAGGAAGCGATCGGTCTGTGGACCGCCGGTTTCGCAGGTGGTGCAGCCGTAGGCCCGGTTGTCGGAGGCGTTCTGCTGGAACACTTCTGGTGGGGATCGGTCTTCCTGATCAACATCCCGATCATGGTCGTACTCTTCGTCGCGGCTCCACTCCTGGTTCCGGAGTTCAAGGACACCGATCCCGGCAAATTCGATCCGCTCAGCGTCATCCTCGCGATCTCGTCGATGCTGTCGATAGTGTTCGCCATCAAGCACGGTGCCCAGGACGGTATCGACACCGCGACGATCGGAACCGCGGTCCTCGGGCTGGCGCTGGGCACCGTATTCGTCATCCGACAACGCAAAGCAGCGAACCCGTTGATCGACATCACGCTGTTCGCCGAACGTGCCTTCAGCGCTGCCGTCGTCGTGCAATTTCTCGTCATCTTCTCCATGACCGGCTTCAGCCTGTTCGCGTCCCAATACCTGCAGCTGGTTCTGGGATTGGGGCCACTGAAGTCCGGACTGTGGTTGTTGATTCCGGCAGCCGCAGCCGCCGCCGGTGCCGTCACCGCGCCGACGATGAGCAAGGTGATCCACACCGGAACCATCATCTCGGCGGGCCTGCTGTCCATCGTCTTCGGCTGTGTCGCACTGTACTTCGTGCAATCGGACTCCGGCCTTCCGCTGCTGCTGACCGGAATGGCCCTGGTCACGTTCGGAATCGGAGCCGCATCCACTCTGAACTCAGACATCGTGCTCACTGCTGCAGCACCCGAAAAGGCTGGGGCTGCATCGGCGTTGTCGGAAACCGGGGCCGAGCTGGGCGGTGCCGTCGGGATCGCCATCCTCGGCACCATCGGCACCACCGTCTATCGACACCGAATGGAAGATGCCATCCCGGCGGGCACGCCGTCCGAGATCGCCGATCCGGCCCGCGAAACCATCGGCGGCGCAATAGCGGTGGCCGACTACCTGCCGGAGCCGTTCGCGTCCCAGTTGACCGACGTCGCGCACTCGTCCTTCATCGACGGTTTCAACCTCGCCGCCGGAACCAGCGCGGTTTTGATGTTCGTCAGCTCCGTCGTCGTGTTCCTGCTGTTACGCCGTAGTCGGACAGAGCGTAGTCAGACGGCGTCGGCGAGGTAGCGCGCCAACCACCGCGTCGCAGATACGCCGTCTCCCACGTCGTAGGTCTGGTACTCCTGGTGGATTCCGGACCGATAGAACGCTTCGATCTCCCGCTGACGCTGGGCGTTCGCCTGATCGGTCAGCTGGCCCTGCAACACGGGAAGTCCACCGGACGCGGCCAGGTCGGAGATCAACGACTGCGCTTCCCGGCTGTACTGATCTGCCACGTCGGGCGCAGGGTTGGACGACACGGCGAGAAAGCCCGCGAGCCGCGCCACGTAATCGTCCTTGGGCGTCGAGCAATACAGATCGCCGGCCGCGCAGAACGTGCGCACCACGGGGCTGACATAGCCGAATCCGCCGACTCGGGGTCCGCCGACGCCAGTTCCCACCACAGCGGGGCCCACCAGGGCGTCGGAATCCGATCGTTTCGGGTCCGAGACAAGCCCGACGGCGACCAGTTTCTCGGCCGGCACCACGCCCAGTCCGGTGCCGATGGAGGCGGCGAGGTCGCCGGCCGCGTCGGCTCCCTGGCTGTAGCCGATCAGGCCGAGTTTCGTTGCGCCGCAGCGATCCGCCATGGCCTTCAGCATCGCGCCTGCATTGGTGACCGCTGCTGCACGCGACTGCCCGTAGACCTCGCCCTCCCATGGAAACGCGGTGGCGGGATACGAGACGTAGTCGGTGCGGATATCCCCGCCGAGACGATCGGTGACGTCGGTGAGCATCCCCGGTTTGGGGGCAGCGCCCGAGCTGGTCTCCCATGTTCCCGGAATCGCGACCACGTACATCGAGGGACACCCGCCGGGGTCGGCGATGGCGGGCGATGCCCCGACGACCAGACCGGACGCGACAGCTGCAGCAACGCCGACACCGGCGCAGAACTTCTTGAAACTCATGGAGGGGGCCTCACTGGGGATTCGAACTTCTTCTGTGTTCGATCACCACAATGGCAGCGGTCTGTGACCATTCGATGCCCACATGGTTAACGGACGTAACCGTGCGTCACACACCTATACAACGAGTCCGAGCTCGAAGTTGTGGACGATATCGGCCTGATATCCGTCCGCAACTTCGAGCTCGGCGGGAAATGCGACTTACCGCTGAGGTGCCTGCGTGGGCACGATCGGCGACGGCAGGGCGGTTGCTCCCTGCAGGAAGGTGTCGACGGCGGCCGCGCAGGAGCGGCCCTCGGCGATGGCCCACACGATGAGCGACTGACCACGGCCCATGTCTCCGGCGACGAAGACGCCGGGCACGTTGGTGACCCACTCGTTGGTGCGCTCGACGTTGCCGCGCTGGTTGAAGTCGACACCCAGGTCGGTCAACAGGCCGCCCTTGTCCGGTCCGACGAATCCCATGGCGAGCAGCACCAGATCGGCTTCGAGGGTGAACTCGCTGCCCTCGACCTTCTCGAACTTGCCCGCCTTGAACTCCACCTCGCAGGCCTCGAGCGCGGTGACCTTGCCGTCTTCACCGACGAAACGCTCGGTGTTGACGGAGAAGACGCGCTCGCCACCTTCCTCGTGCGCGGACGCGACGCGGTACATCAGCGGATACGTCGGCCACGGGGTGGACGTCGCACGCTCCTCGGGCGGACGAGCCATGATCTCGAACTGGTGGACGCTTTCGGCACCCTGCCGGTGCGAGGTGCCCAGGCAGTCGGCTCCGGTGTCGCCGCCGCCGATGATGACAACCTTCTTGCCTTCGGCACTGACCGGTGGCGCAGCGAAGTCTCCCTGCTGGACGCGATTGGCGTGCGGCAGGAACTCCATGGCCTGGTAGATGCCGTCGAGCTCGCGGCCCTCGATGGGCAGGTCGCGCCATGCGGTGGCACCGCCGGACAGTACGACGGCGTCGAACTGTTCGCGTAGCTCGTCGGCCGAGATGTCCACGCCCACATCGACACCCGTACGGAAGACGGTGCCCTCGGCCTCCATCTGCGCCAGCCGACGATCGATGTGGCGCTTCTCCATCTTGAACTCGGGGATGCCGTAGCGCAGCAATCCGCCGATGCGATCGGCACGCTCGAACACCGTGACGGTATGGCCGGCGCGCGTGAGCTGCTGCGCCGCAGCCAGTCCCGCGGGGCCGGAACCGACGACGGCGACCGTCTTACCCGTGAGGTGCGTCGGGTAGACCGGGGTGACCCAGCCTTCTTCGAAGGCCTTGTCGATGATCTCGACCTCGACCTGCTTGATGGTGACCGGATCCTGATTGATGCCCAGCACACACGCTGCCTCGCACGGGGCGGGGCACAACCGACCGGTGAATTCCGGGAAGTTGTTGGTGGCGTGCAAGCGGTCGATGCTGTCGCGCCAACGATCCTTGAACACCAGATCGTTCCACTCGGGAATCAGGTTCCCCAGTGGGCAGCCGTTGTGGCAGAACGGAATACCGCAATCCATGCACCGGCTGGCCTGGGTTCGCAGAGTGTCCTTCGAGAAGTCCTCGTAGACCTCTTTCCAGTCCATCAGGCGCAGGTCGACGGGCCGCCTCTTGGGTACTTCGCGAACGGTGTTCTTCAAAAATCCCTGTGGGTCACCCACGAGCTGCCTCCATGATCGCTTCGTCCACGTCCGCGCCGTTCTTCTCGGCTTCGGAGATGGCCAGCAGTACCTTCTTGTAATCGCGAGGCATGACCTTCACGAAGTGGTTCACCTGCTGTGACCAGTCCGCGAGGATCCGCTCGGCCACCTCGGAGCCGGTCTGCTCCTGGTGACGGGTGACGATCTCCTTCAACCAGGTGAACTCGTCACCTTCGAGCTCGTCGATGTCGACCAACTCGGTGTTGAGGTTGGCCTCGAACGTCTTGTTCGGGTCGAAGACGAACGCCACACCACCGGACATGCCGGCACCGAAGTTGCGTCCCGTCGCACCGAGGATGACGACCTTGCCACCGGTCATGTATTCGCAACCGTGATCGCCGACGCCCTCGACGACGGCCTCGGCACCGGAGTTACGAACGGCGAAACGCTCGCCGACGACACCGCGGATGAGAGCCTCACCGCTGGTGGCACCGAACAGGAACACGTTGCCGCCGATGATGTTGTCCTCGGCCACGAATCCCGTGGGCGCGTTCAACGACGGCCGCAGCACGAGATGTCCGCCGGACAGTCCCTTGCCGACGAAGTCGTTGGCGTCACCGTGCAGGCGCAGCGTCATTCCGGACGGGACGAATGCACCGAAACTGTTGCCGGCGGAACCGGTGAACGTGATGTCGATGGTGTCGTCCGGGAGCCCGACGCCGCCGTACGCCTTGGTGACCTCGTGTCCGAGCATCGTGCCGACGGTGCGGTTGACGTTGGTGATCTTCGACTCGAAGACGACCTTCTCGCCCTTGTCCAGCGCGTTGCGGCTGGCCGCGATGAGCTGCTGGTCCAAGGCCTTGTCGAGCCCGTGATCCTGAACCCCGGTGTTGTAGAGGTTCTGGTTCATGAAGGCCGATTCGACCTCTTCGAGGATCGGCGACAGATCCAGCTTCGACGCCTTCCAATGCTCCTTGGCCGCGGTGGTGTCGAGCAGACCGACCTGCCCGACGGCCTCGTCGAGGGTGCGGAAGCCGAGCTCGGCCATGAGCTCGCGAACCTCTTCTGCGATGAACATGAAGAAGTTCTCGACGAACTCGGGCTTGCCCGCGAAACGCTTGCGCAGCAACGGGTTCTGGGTCGCAACGCCGACAGGGCAGGTGTCGAGATGGCAGACGCGCATCATGATGCAGCCCGAGACGACGAGCGGAGCGGTGGCGAAACCGAACTCCTCACCGCCGAGCAGAGCAGCGACCATGACGTCGCGGCCGGTCTTGAGCTGGCCGTCGACCTGGACGACGATGCGGTCGCGAAGACCGTTGAGCAACAACGTCTGCTGGGTCTCGGCCAAGCCGAGCTCCCATGGTCCACCCGCGTGCTTGACCGACGTCAGCGGCGTCGCGCCGGTGCCGCCGTCGTGGCCGGAGATGAGCACCACGTCCGCGTGTGCCTTGGACACACCGGCTGCAACCGTCCCGACTCCGACCTCGGAGACGAGCTTGACGTGGATACGAGCCGACGGGTTCGCGTTCTTCAGGTCGTGGATCAGCTGCGCCAAATCCTCGATCGAGTAGATGTCGTGGTGCGGCGGCGGCGAGATCAGACCGACACCCGGCGTGGAGTGCCGAACCTCGGCGACCCACGGGTAGACCTTGTGCGCCGGAAGCTGGCCGCCCTCACCGGGCTTGGCACCTTGGGCCATCTTGATCTGGATGTCGGTGCAGTTGGTCAAGTAGTGCGAGGTGACGCCGAAGCGTCCCGACGCGACCTGCTTGATGGCACTGCGTCGCCAATCGCCGTTCTCGTCCGGCTCGAACCGCGAGACGTCCTCGCCGCCCTCACCGGAGTTCGAGCGGCCGCCGAGACGGTTCATCGCGATGGCGAGGGTCTCGTGCGCCTCGGCCGAGATGGAGCCGTAGCTCATCGCGCCCGTGGAGAAACGCTTGACGATCTCACTGGCCGGCTCGACCTCGTCGATCGAAATAGCCTGTCGCTCTTCGGTCTTGAACCGGAACAGTCCACGCAACGACGCGAGCCGCTCGGACTGGTCGTCGACCATCTTCGTGTATTCCTTGAAGATGTCGTACTGACCGGTGCGGGTGGAGTGCTGCAGCTTGAACACGGTGTCGGGGTTGAAGAGGTGGTACTCCCCTTCCCGACGCCACTGGTATTCGCCGCCCGTCTCGAGCTCACGGTGAGCGCGTTCCTGACGGTTGTCCAGGTACGCCACTGCATGTCGCGCTGCGACGTCGTCGGCCACCTGATCCAGATCGATGCCGCCGAGGTGGCTGTTGAGCCCGGTGAAGTACTCGTCCACCAGTTCCTGCGAGAGGCCGATGACCTGGAACAGCTGAGCCCCGGTGTACGACGCGAGGGTGGAGATGCCCATCTTGGACATCACCTTCAGCACGCCCTTGCCTGCGGCCTTGATGTAGTTGCCGACCGCGGTGTCGAAGTCGATGCCGGTGAGCGAGCCGCGCTCGATCATGTCCTCGATCGACTCGAAGGCCATGTACGGATTGACGGCTGCTGCACCGAATCCGATGAGCAGAGCCATGTGGTGCACCTCGCGGGCGTCACCGGCCTCGATGATCAGACCGACCTTGGTTCGGGTCTTCTCCCGCACCAGGTGGTGGTGCACCGCGGAGGTGAGGAGCAGCGACGGGATCGGAGCGAGCTTCTCACTGGACTCCCGGTCCGAGAGAACGATGATGCGCGCGCCGCCCGAGATCGCAGCCGACACCTGAGCGCGGATGGCCTCCAACGACTTTCGAAGGCCCTCGCCACCCTCGGCAACCGGGTACAGGCCTCGAACGACCACCGAACGCAGCCCTTCCTGGGTGCCCTCGTCGTTGATGTGGACGAGCTTGGAGAGATCGTCGTTTTGCAGGATGGGCTGCGGCAGCACGATCTGCTTGCAGCCGTCGGCACCCGGGTTGAGCAAGTCGCCCTCGGGACCGATGGTGCCGCCGAGGCTGGTGACGATCTCTTCACGGATCGCGTCGAGCGGCGGGTTGGTGACCTGGGCGAAAAGCTGTGAGAAGTAGTCGAACAGCATCCGCGGGCGAGCCGACAGAATCGCGATCGGAGTATCGGTGCCCATGGATCCGATTGCCTCTGCACCCGACTTCGCCATCGGCGAGACCAGTACGTTCAGCTCCTCGGTGGTGTACCCGAAGATCTGCTGACGGATGAGCACGCGGTCGTGCGGCATGTGCACGTGCGGGCGCTCGGGCAGATCGTCGATCGAGGTCAGACCCTCGTCGAGCCACTGCTGGTACGGATGCTCGGCGGCGAGCTCGTCCTTGATCTCGTCGTCGGAGACGATGCGGCCCTGCGCGGTGTCCACAAGGAACATCCGGCCCGGCTGCAGCCGTACCTTGCGGACGACCTTCGACGGGTCGATGTCGAGAACGCCGACCTCGGAGGCCATGACGACCAAGCCGTCGTCGGTGACCCACAGGCGGCTCGGGCGAAGACCGTTGCGGTCCAGGACCGCTCCGATGACGGTGCCGTCGGTGAAGCACACCGAGGCCGGTCCGTCCCAGGGCTCCATCAACGACGAGTGGTACTTGTAGAACGCGCGGCGCGCCGGGTCCATGGACTCGTGCCGCTCCCACGCCTCGGGAATCATCATCAGCACGGCGTGCGGCAGGCTTCGTCCACCGAGATGCAGCAGCTCGAGCACCTCGTCGAAACGTGCTGTGTCACTTGCTCCGTGGGTGACCACGGGGAAGATCTTCTCGAGCGCATCCGAGCCGCCGAACACATCCGAGGTGATGAGCGACTCGCGGGCACGCATCCAGTTCTCGTTGCCGGTGGCAGTGTTGATCTCGCCGTTGTGCGCGACTCGTCGGAACGGGTGCGCCAGCGGCCACGACGGGAAGGTGTTGGTCGAGAACCGCGAATGCACCAGTCCGAGAGCACTTTCGACGCGCTCGTCCTGCAGGTCGAGGTAGAAACCCTTGAGCTGCGGAGTGGTCAGCATGCCCTTGTAGACGAAGGTCTGCGAGGACAGCGACGGGAAGTACACGGTCTCGCGGCCGGGGCCGTCCTTGCCCGCGCCCTCTTCGCCCAGCTCGTGCTCGACGCGCTTGCGGATGACGAACGCACGACGCTCGAGGTCGAGATCGGTGACTGATGCGTCGGGGGCGGCGAGGAACAGCTGACGGAAGGTTGGCATCGCATCGCGAGCCAACGCGCCGAGGGACGAGTCGTCGGTGGGGACGTCACGCCAACCGAGAACCGTCAGGCCCTCGCTCTGAACGATGCGCTCGACGCCCTCGCAGGCGCGTGCTGCATCGCTGCGTCCCTGCGGCAGGAAGGCGACACCGGTGGCGTAGGCCCCGGCAGCGGGCAGCTCGAAATCTACGACGGCGCGGAAGAACGCGTCCGGGACCTGAATGAGGATGCCTGCACCGTCACCGGTGTTCGGTTCGGAGCCGGCAGCACCGCGGTGCTCGAGGTTGACCAGTGCGGTGATCGCCTTCTCGACGATGTCGCGACTGCGACGACCGTGCATGTCCACCACGAACGCGACACCACAGGAGTCGTGCTCGTTGATGGGATCGTAGAGGCCTTGCGGGCCCGGAGTGTGCTTCATACCTAGCCTTCGGATAAGTCCAGCCTTGAAACTCGTCGGCGACGGTCTTGGGTAACCGGTTGCACGAACGGCCTTGAAGTGCGTCCTCGCCGTTGAAGCAGCACTTGTCGAACGTCGACGCTTTCCTCTGCACGGGCGGGTGGGCACGTGCTAGAAAAGTGAGGGTCTCGACGGATCCGGCCGTGGTGAGGCCGATCCAACTACGAACGATAAGTCAGCACCTGGGTACCCCCGCAAATAAGGTAAGCCTATTACGGGCGCTCACCTGGGAATTCCCGTGCATTCTTCGACGTCTCGGACCTTACTTGCGACGGCTGAGCGACGAGGGCCGGAAAGTACATGCGTGTAAGACGACAGAATCGAAAAAAAACTGGCCGCAGCGATCGAAATCAGCTGCGGCCAGTGTGGTGGGCGGAGGGGGACTTGAACCCCCACGTCCCGAAGGACACTGGCACCTGAAGCCAGCGCGTCTGCCATTCCGCCACCCGCCCGGGTGACGGCGAGAACACTAACACGCACCCCGCCGCGCTCGAAAATCGCGGCCTCCGCCCGTTCGGAGCGAACGGCGGCACGCGGTCTGCGTCGGCCGCACCGTATATCATGCTGAGAGCGCGACCTCGTGATGACACGCGGCGCTCGCACTCTGCGCACCTGCAGACACCACACGGTGGAAGAACACAGTGAGAGGAGGGGTCACGATGGGCATCGTTCAGCGTTTCGAACGCAAGCTCCAGAGCGCTGTCGGCGACGTCTTCGCACGCGTGTTCGGCGGTGGCGTCGTACCGGCCGAGGTGGAAGCGGCGCTCCAACAGGAAGCGTCGGATCTGGTTCGGCCCCTCGACGGCGGCCATCAGCTTGCACCCAACAGCTACGTAATCACGATCAACAGCTCGGACCACGAAGAACTCGCAGGCGATCGGGAACTCACCGTCAAGGCGTTTTCGCGCCACCTCGACGACTACATCCGTGATCAGGGGTGGCAGACCTACGGTGACGTGGTGGTTCGCTTCGAGCCGTCGCCCACTCTGCACACCGGTCAGTTCCGAGCTACTGGCTCGGTCGACCCCGATGTGGGACGATCGGCGACTGCTGCCCGGAACCCATCCGCGCAGCGCGGCGCGTCGGCCGAGAAGAACGTATCGGCTCCGCCGGTCCCCAGTCCCGTCCCTTCAGCTACGCAGCGACCGTCTGCCCCACCGATGTCGATACCAGGAGCCGGCCACATGACGCAGAACCCAGGCTACGACCCGCAGCGCGACCCCGCGGACGGTCATCGTCCCGATCCGCGCGCTCGCAACGGTTACGCCGGGGGCCAGGATCCTCGTTACGCCGCGCGTGAGCAGAACGGCTACGACGCCCAGGCCTACCCACCCGCCGATTACGATCCGCGCTACGACCAGCAGTCGTACAACGGTCAGGGCTATGACGAGCAGCCGTATGCCGAGCAGGGTCAGGCCTACAGCGCCGCCGGTGGTCAGGAGCAGGGCTACGACCCCCGTGCCTACGGCAACCCCAACGGTCAGGACCAGGGTTACGACGCGCAGGGCTACAACGCGCAGGGCTACAACGCGCAGGGCTACGACGCCCAGGGTTACAACGCGCAGGGCTACGACGCCCAGGGCTATCAGTACAACGGCTCCGACGGCGGTGCCTACTCCGAGGCTCCCTATCAGGAACAGGCGTACAGCGATCCGGCCGGTCAGTACGCCGAGCCCCAGGCCGCGGGCTACCAGCAGGGCGGCTACCAGCAGGCTGCATACGACTACCCACCTGCTCCGGCTGCGTACGGTCGCGGCTACCCGCAAGGCGCGGGAGATCGCGGCGACGCGTACGGCTACGACCAGCCTGCCGCGTACGCCGGTCAGGCCCAGTCGCTCGCTGCCACACTGCAGCTCGAGGACGGCAGCGGCCGTTACTTCCAGCTCCGCGACGGGCAGAACATCATCGGCCGCGGCCAGGACGCGCAGTTCCGGCTGCCCGACACCGGTGTCTCGCGGCGCCACATCGAGATTCGCTGGGACGGCCGCGTGGCCATGCTCTCCGACCTCGGCTCCACGAACGGAACCACCGTCAACGGTGCCCCGGTTCAGGACTGGCAACTGGCCGACGGTGACGTCATCAGGGCCGGTCACTCGGAAATTCTGGTCCGGATCGTCTGACGTCGGGGGTGAGAGTGGAGTCCACGCTCGTCCACCCGAATGTCGTCCACACGAGCGGCTTCACCCTATGATGCTGCGAGACAACCATGTCTGCTGCGCCGCATCGCTGTGGCGGGTGGGACCAGGTCCGATCGCGAAGGAGGAGGTGGATCGTCGTGCAGGGATTGATCTTGCAACTGACCAGGGCGGGCTTCCTGCTTCTGCTGTGGTTCTTCGTCTGGGCCGTTCTTCGCACCCTGCGCAGTGACATCTACGCGGCCGCAGGCATGCGAGTGCCGGCGCGCTACACCGGTGGCTCCAAGGTTCTCCCGTCGTTCAACAAGCAGAAGGTGGCCAAGTACCTCGTGGTGACCCAGGGCGGTCTCGCCGGAACGCGCATCTCGCTCGGTACTCAGCCCGTCCTCATCGGACGCGCGGACGATTCGACTCTCGTTCTGACGGACGACTATTCGTCCACCAGACACGCTCGCATCTCCCCTCGTGGCGGAGATTGGTACGTCGAAGACCTCGGCTCGACCAACGGCACCTATCTCGACCGTGCCAAGGTGACGACCGCAGTACGCGTACCCCTGGGAACCCCGGTTCGCGTCGGCAAGACCGTGATCGAGTTGCGCCCGTGACCCTCGTTCTTCGCTACGCCGCCCGCAGCGACCGCGGCCTCGTCCGCTCCAACAACGAGGACTCCGTCTATGCCGGAGCACGGCTGTTGGCACTGGCGGACGGCATGGGCGGCCACGCCGCCGGTGAAGTGGCCTCGCAGTTGATGATCGCCGCGCTGGCCCACCTCGACGACGACGAGCCCGGTGAGGATCTGCTGGGTAAGCTCGAGGCAGCCACCCGCGAGGGCAACGCGTCCATCGCAGATCAGGTCGAGGACGAACCCGAGCTCGACGGCATGGGCACCACTTTGACCGCAATCTTGTTCGCCGGCAAGCGAATCGGGCTGGTTCACATCGGTGACTCGCGTGCGTACATGCTGCGCGACGGATCCCTCACCCAGATCACCCGCGACGACACCTTCGTCCAATCACTCGTCGACGAGGGCCGCATCACCGCCGAGCAGGCGCACACGCACCCGCAGCGTTCGCTCATCATGCGTGCCCTCACCGGCAACGAGATCGAGCCGACGCTGACGGTCCGGGAAGTGCGAGCAGGCGATCGATACCTGTTGTGCTCCGACGGCCTCTCCGATGTCGTCAGCGACGAAACCATCGAGAACACGATGAACGAGGGCGAGACCGGTCCGTGCGCCGATCGTCTCATCGAACTGGCGCTGCGTAGCGGTGGGCCGGACAACGTGACGGTCGTCGTCGCCGATGTGATCGACCTCGACTACGGACAGAGTCACCCCATCCTCGGCGGCGCGGCCAGCACCGAGGACGAGGAAGATGCTCCGCCTCCCAATACCGCCGCAGGACGCGCCGCGGCGATGCGTCCGCCCCGGTCGACGCCCAAGCGCGTCACCACTCCGGTGGTCACCCCGGAGAAGAAGTCGCACAAGCTGCGCTGGACGCTGATCGCTCTCGCCCTGGTGGTGCTCGCGGCAATCGGTGCAGTCGTTGCCAATTCGATCATCCGAGGCAACTACTACGTCGGTGCCGACAACAGCAAGGTGACCGTGCTGCGGGGTCTTCCCGGTTCGGTACTGGGCTACTCGCTGCAGAGCGTGGAACTGACCGGCTGCCTCGACGGTGAGGGAGCCGTCACCCTGACCGCTCCCGATGCCGCTCCTGCGGGCTGCGTTCCGTTCGAGATCGATGACCTCCTGCCCGCGGCACGCGAGCAGGTCAGCGCCGGACTGCCGTCGGGCTCCCTCGACGATGCGCGTGGCCAGGTGCAACGTCTGGCGTCGGGCGACCTGTTGCCGGTGTGCGAGACCGAGACACCCGTCACCGCCACCCCCGAACCGACACCGACGACGATCATCCCGCCACCCGGGGTGCCGTTGCCACCGACCGCCGAGCCCGTTCCCGAGGCCGCACCGACCACCACCGCGGTGCCGACACCGACGGTTCCGCAGGTCCCGGGCCAGAACTGCAGGACCGGTACTCGATGAGTTCCCCCACCTCCTTTCCGAGTCCGCCCGGAGGGTTCGCTCCGGCACCGATCCAGTCGAACCGGCGCGGAGTCGAGTTGCTGCTGCTCGGGGCTGCGGTTCTGATCACCACGATCTCGTTGGTGTTGGTCGAGGCCAGCCAGGAGCAGACCATCACCTGGGATCTCGCGAAGTACGCGCTGGCGTATCTCGCGCTGATGACGGTGGCGCACTTGGCCGTACGACGCTTCGCACCGCATGCCGATCCCCTACTGCTCCCGGTCGTGGCACTCCTCAACGGCCTCGGTCTGGTGCTCATCCACCGGCTCGATCTGGCCGATCAGCAGCAGGCACAGTATCTCGGCAACCCGATCCCCTCACCCGACGCCAACCAGCAGGTGCTGTGGACAACGCTGGCGATCGCCGGTTTCGTGGCGTTGCTGGTGCTGCTCCGCGACTACCGCACGCTGGCCCGCTACGGCTACACCGTCGGCCTCGCGGGGCTGATTCTTCTCGCGATTCCGGCGATGCTGCCGTCCGCGTTCTCCGAGGTGAACGGATCGAAGATCTGGATCCGGCTGCCGGGCTTCAGTATTCAGCCCGGTGAGTTCGCGAAGATTCTGCTGCTCATCTTCTTCGCGTCGCTGCTGGTCGCCAAGCGCGAGTTGTTCACCGTCGCTGGCAAACACGTACTCGGCATGGACTTCCCGCGAGCCCGCGATCTCGGTCCGATTCTGGTGGTCTGGATCGTCTCGGTGGCGGTGTTGGTGTTCGAGAAGGACCTCGGCACGTCGCTGCTGATCTTCGGAACCGTGCTGGTGATGATCTACATCGCCACCGAACGCGTCGGTTGGTTGATCATCGGGTTCGGCCTGCTGATCGTCGGATTCCTGTTCGCCTACCAGGTGTTCGGCCACGTCAAGATCCGAACCGACACCTGGTTGCACCCGTTCGACGACTACAACGACACCGGGTATCAGATCGTCCAGTCGATGTTCAGCTTCGCCACGGGCGGATTGGCGGGTACCGGTCTAGGTAGCGGCCGCCCGTCCCAGGTGCCGTTCGCCAAGACCGACTTCATCATCGCCACCGTCGGCGAGGAGCTCGGCCTCATCGGTCTGACGGCAGTGCTGATCCTGTACTTGCTGTTCATCGTTCGTGGACTGCGCACCGCCCTGGCCGTCCGGGACAGCTTCGGGAAACTGTTGGCCGCCGGCTTGTCGTTCACCATCGCAATCCAGCTGTTCGTGGTCGTCGGCGGCGTCACCAAGCTCATTCCCCTCACCGGCCTCACCACGCCGTATCTGTCCTACGGAGGATCGTCGCTTCTCGCCAACTACCTGCTGCTCGCATTGCTGATCAAGATCTCCGATGCGGCACGTGAGCCGGCCACACCCAAGAAGAAGCCCGCTCCTGCGGCGCCCATCGCGGAGGCTCCGACCGAGATGGTGAAGCGCCCGTGAACACTCCCCTGCGCCGCGTGTCCATCGCAGTGATGGTCATGGTCGTCGCGTTGCTCGCCAACGCCACCTACCTCCAGGTCATCAAGGCCGACGATCTGCGAACCGACCCACGCAACTCGCGTGTGTTGCTCGACGAGTACTCACGCCAACGCGGTCAGATCTCCGCGGGCGGCCAGGTTCTCGCATCGTCCGTCGCCACCGACGACCGCTACAAGTACCTGCGTACCTACCCGCAGAACTCGATCTCTCCGGCCAGCCCGCAGGCCAACGCACCGATCACCGGTTACTACTCGATGCTGTACTCGAGCAACGGCCTCGAGCGGGCCGAGGATCCCGTGCTCAACGGATCCGACGACCGGCTCTTCGGCGGGCGCCTGTTCGACCTCATCTCCGGCCGAGATCCCCGCGGCGGCAACGTCGTCACCACGATCGACCCCGTTGTTCAGCAGGTCGCATACGACCAGCTCACAGCCAAGGGATACACCGGCTCGGTGGTGGCACTCGATCCCGCCACCGGCAACGTGCTCGCCATGGCCAGCACCCCCAGCTACGACCCCAACCTGCTCGCCAGCCACGACGGCAGCACCACGACGTCGGCGTGGGAGAACCTGAGCAACGATCCGAACAAGCCGATGGTCAACCGAGCGATCTCGCAGACCTACCCGCCCGGATCCACCTTCAAGGTGATCACCACAGCCGCCGCGCTCGGGACCGGCGCGACGCCGGACACTCAGCTCACGGCCGCGTCGAACATCACGCTGCCGGGTACCTCGACGACGCTGGAGAACTACAACGGCTCGACGTGTGGCGGTGGTCAGACGGCAAGCCTGCGGGAGGCGTTCGCGCGGTCGTGCAACACCGCCTTCGTCGAGCTCGGTATCGACACCGGGGCGGACAAGATGCGTGAGACTGCAGCGGCCTTCGGTATCGGAGAGGACACCTCCATTCCACTTCCCGTGGCCGACAGCACCATCGGACCCATCGACGACGACGCAGCCCTCGGCCAGTCCAGCATCGGCCAGCGCGACGTGGCACTGACCCCTCTGCAGGACGCCGTCATCGCCGCCACCGTCGCCAACGGCGGCGTGCGGATGGCCCCGAACCTGGTGCAGCAACTGCAATCTCCCGACCTGTCCGATCTGTCGAGCAACCAGCCGAAGTCCATGGGAGAGGCCATCAGCTCCGATACCGCCGCGACACTGACCGATCTGATGATCGGCTCCGAGAACAACACCAGTGGCGAGGGCAAAATCCCCGGAGTCCAGATCGCCTCGAAAACCGGTACCGCAGAACATGGTTCCGATCCTCGGAACACCCCTCCGCATGCCTGGTACATCGGATTCGCTCCAGCGAAAGATCCCAAGGTCGCCATCGCGGTCATCGTCGAGGACGGCGGAGACCGAGCCCTGGCCGCAACCGGTGGATCCGTCGCCGCACCCATCGGGCGAGCCGTCATCGCAGCTGCATTGCAGGGGAGGTGACATAGCGTGCCACTGAGCAACGGGGCCGTCATCGCCCAGCGCTATCGACTGCTGCGCCTCATCGCCACCGGCGGTATGGGCCAGGTGTGGGAGGCGATGGACAATCGTCTGGATCGCCGAGTAGCGGTCAAGGTACTCAAGGCCGAGTTCTCCGAGGACCCGGAATTCTTGCAGCGCTTCAGGTTCGAGGCTCGCACCACAGCGCAGCTGAACTACCCGGGCATCGCCGGGGTCTACGACTACGGCGAGACCCGCGACGGCGCAGGAGAATCACTGGCCTACCTGGTGATGGAACTGGTCAACGGCGAGCCGCTCAACGCCGTGCTGGGCCGCATGTCCAGGTTGCCACTCGGTCATGCCCTGGACATGCTCGAGCAGACCGGTCGCGCCCTGCAGATCGCCCACACCTCCGGCGTCGTGCACCGCGACGTCAAGCCCGGCAACATCCTGATCACGCCCACCGGGCAGGTCAAGATCACCGACTTCGGCATCGCCAAGGCCGTCGACGCATCCCCGGTGACCAAGACCGGAATGGTCATGGGCACTGCGCAATACATCGCACCAGAGCAAGCACTGGGCGAGGAGGCCACCTCGGCCTCCGACGTCTACTCGCTCGGCGTCGTCGGGTACGAAGTGTTGGCGGGCTCGAGGCCTTTCGTCGGCGACGGTGCCCTGACCGTCGCCATGAAGCACGTCCGCGAAGCCCCAGCACCCATGCCGGTGGATCTGCCCCCGGCCGTCCGCGAACTCATCGAGATCACGATGGTGAAGGACCCGGCTTCTCGCTATGCCAACGGCGGCGAATTCGCCGACGCCGTCGCCGCCGTGCGGGCAGGTCGCCGACCTCCCGCACCCGGAAACTCCCGCGGCTCGGGTACCGGCCGCGTCATGATGCCCGGGGTGGTGCCCAGTCCGCAGCCGCCTCCGCCGTCGAGCACCCAGATGATGCCGACGTCCCAACGCGAGTACCGCGGACCCGCCACCGGTACGGCTGCCGCGGCAGTTCCCGAGCCCGCCGGCATGTCCTCGGCGCAGAAGGCACTCGCCTGGGGCGGCGGCGCACTGTTGCTCCTGGCGATCCTCATCGGCGGGTACGTGCTGCTGACCGGAGGCCGTGACGACACACAGACACCGTTCGTGCCGCCGACCACCACGACGCAGCCGGTGACGACCACGCGAACCACCACCGAACCGACCACCACGACAACAACCGAAGAGACGACCACCGAGGAAACGACGACTACCACCACGACAACGACCACCGAACCCACCACCACGACAACCGAACCCACCACGACGTCCGAAGAGCCGACGACGACCACGACGACGACCCGCCGGCCGCTGTTCGAGAATCCGTTTCAGCAAGAGCCACAAGGACAACGATGACGACTCCCCGTACGCTCTCCTCTCGCTACGAGCTGGGCGAGATACTCGGTTTCGGCGGTATGTCCGAGGTTCACCTGGCCCGGGACACCCGACTCGACCGTGACGTCGCCATCAAAGTTCTGCGCGCCGATCTCGCGCGCGACCCCACGTTCTACCTGAGGTTCCGACGCGAAGCTCAGAACGCTGCGGCGCTCAATCACCCGGCCATCGTCGCCGTGTACGACACCGGTGAAGCCGAGACCGAAGCCGGTCCGCTCCCGTTCATCGTCATGGAATACGTCGACGGCGACACGCTGCGCGACATCGTCCGCGCCGAAGGACCCATGCCGCCGCGTCGGGCCATGGAAGTCATTGCGGACGTCTGCGCCGCGCTCGATTTCAGCCACCGCAACGGAATCGTCCATCGCGACGTCAAACCCGCGAACATCATGATCAACAACGCCGGCGCGGTGAAGGTGATGGACTTCGGCATCGCGCGCGCCATCGCGGACTCCTCGTCGCCGATGACCCAGACCGCGGCCGTGATCGGGACCGCGCAGTACCTTTCTCCGGAACAGGCTCGCGGCGAGCAGGTCGACGCGAGATCGGACGTGTACTCCCTCGGCTGCGTGCTCTTCGAGATCCTCACCGGTGAACCGCCGTTCAAGGGAGACTCCCCGGTCGCGGTGGCCTACCAGCACGTTCGCGAGGATCCTCAGCTACCGTCCCTGGTCAACGACTCGGTGCCGCGCGAACTCGACTCGATCATCCTCAAGGCGATGGCCAAGAACCCGGCCAACCGCTACCAGAGCGCCGCCGAGATGCGCACCGATCTGGTGCGCGTTCTCGGCGGTCAGCGACCGAGCGCACCGATGGTAATGAACGACGAGGACCGCACCACCATCCTGGGATCGGTGGACTCCCGTCAGGCCGATTTCTCCGGCCGGGACAAGCCTGCCGTCGCCGAAGCGTCGCGCCCCTCACGGCACGCCGGGCCCGAGGACGAGCGCCCGAGCCGACGCGGCCTGAAAATTGCACTCGCCTCACTCGCAGCCGTCGTCGTGGTCGCGATCGTCGGTGCCTTCCTGTGGTCGCTCGGACCCGGCGCAGACCCCAAGACCGTCACGGTGCCGACCGTCGCCGGAAAACTTGCGGACGAGGCTCAGCGCGATCTGGAGGAAGTGGGCCTGCGCGTCACCGTGCAGGAGAAGCCGGATGCCTCGGTGCCGGAGGGGTCGGCGATCGGGACCAACCCGGCCGCGGGCTCGGAGACCGAATCGCCCGGTGCCATCCAGCTGGACGTGTCCTCGGGACCACAGCAGGTGCAGGTGCCCCGACTGACCGGACGAACGCAACAGCAGGCGTCCGACGCCCTGAACGAGGTGGGTCTCGAACTCGATCCCACCATTGCCCGTGCGCCGTCGACGCCGGAGAACTTGGACAAGGTCGTCGAGCAGAACCCGTCGTCGGGCGTGAGCATGAACGCCAACTCACAGGTGCGTATCACCCTCGGTTCCGGACCGGCGCAGGTGCGCATGCCCAACGTCGTCGGTCAGCTGGTCGACGTGGCACAACCGAATGTCGAGGGCGTCGGCCTCCGCGTACAGGTCCAGAACATCGACTCCTCGCAGCCGGTGGGTCAGGTCGTCTCGACCGATCCCGCAGGCGGTGCCACCGTCACCGAGAACACCGTGGTGACGCTGCGGGTCTCCAACGGAGACAAGATCCCGATGCCGGACCTGGCCGGTCTCACCGAATCTCAGGCTCTGTCTGCGCTGCAATCGGCGGGGTGGACCGGAACGGTGTCGAACCTGACCACGTCGAGGCAGGCGACACTGGACCCGCTGATGGTCGGGCGAATCGTCAACCAGGCTCAGCCGGCCGGTTCGGAGATCAGCAAGACCGACACGATCACCGTGAGCATCGGGGCGCTGGGAATCCCTACCGGCTAGAGGGGAGTCAGGCGAAGGCTTCGGCCACCTGAGCTTCGAGCTTGGCGACGAGGCCGGAGTCGGTAGGCCTTCCGCAGACCTCGAGCCAGTTCGAGAGCATGCGGTGCCCACCCTCGGTGAGGATCGATTCGGGGTGGAACTGAACCCCGTGAATCGGCAGCTCGATGTGTCGCATCGCCATGACGAGACCCGATTCGGTGCGGCCGATGATCTCGAGCTCCGGCGGAATCGTGTCTGCACGGACGGTCAGTGAGTGGTACCGAGTGGCGGTGAAAGGGTCGCTCATCCCGTCGAGAACCCCCACGCCCGAATGATGCACCAGGCTGGTCTTTCCGTGCAGCAACTCCGGGGCCTTCTCGACGGTGGCACCGAACACGGCACCGATGGCCTGGTGCCCGAGGCAGACTCCCAACAACGGCGTCTTCGTGCGAGCCGCGGCCGACACGAGATCCATCGTGGCACCGGCACGCTGCGGCGTGCCCGGACCAGGGCTGAGCAGAATGCCGTCGAACTCGGCCGCCACTGCATCGCGATCGGCAAGACGTTCGTCGTCGTTGCGCCAGACCTCGACATCGACGTTCAGCTGGCCCAAGTACTGGACGAGGTTGAAGACGAAGCTGTCGTAGTTGTCGACGACGAGAATGCGCATGTCGACAGCGTACTCAGCGCGGCTGCGCGTACCGCATGCGCACCGATTCGGTGTATGCCGGCACAGCGAGGTTCTCGGCGGCCTCCAAGTCGTATCGCAGGCCGTAGCGCAGCGCGTACTGCTCGTACAGCTGCACACCTGGCTCGTTCTTCAACGCTGCGCGCAGCCGATCCTGATCGCCTATCGCCGTGATCACGTACGGCGGACTGTACGTCCGGCCGCCGAGCAACAAAGTGTTGCCGATGCAGCGCGGCGCCGACGAGGCCACCAGCCGCTGATCCTGCATCGCAATCGCGGACGCGCCGCCGGCCCACAATGCATTGAGCACGCTCTGCACATCGACCTGATGGACCACCAGATCGTTGGGCGAAGCATCGGATGCATACGCACCGTCCGGACCGCGGGGAGCATCGGCCATCGTCACCGACAATCCCGCCCCCGACGCGGCCTCCCGGCCCGCCGCGTCGGCCAGAGAATCGATACGGGCCAACGCGTCGGCGACGTCGGTGTCTCCGGACGCGGTGCGCTGCTGGATGGTCTCGACCTGCTGCTCGAGCGAGTCCCTGGTGCGACGGGCATCGTCGCTGCTGCCGCGAGCCGCATCCACGAGATCGGCCAGACGGGTTGTGTCCCCGGTACGCAGTTCGGTGCCGTCCGAGATATGTCTGGTGGTACCGAGCAGCATGCCGACGACCGCGCACACCGCTACGGCCAGAACCCACCATCGGGTGTCGGCACGGGGCGATCGTCGTGTCACGGGTGCTCGCAATGTGTCCTGTGGGTCGGTGCAGGGCTCACCTGGGTTAGCGTGTACTGCAACCGGGTCGGTGACCGTCACGGTCCTCGAGGAAACAATAGCCTGGGGATGAACGACACCCGCCGATCCACAGGTACTCGCCGTCAGTTGTCCACAGGTCGGTCCCAGAGCCGACAGCCGTCAAGAACGCGAAGAGGAAGCAATGCCGAAGTCGAAGGTACGGAAGAAGAACGACTACACGATCAACCCGGCGAACCGCACGCCGGTGAAGGTCAACGCCGGACCGTCCCCGGTCTGGTACGTGGTGCTCATGCTGGGATTCATGGTGATCGGCCTGCTCTGGCTGATCGTGTACTACCTCGCCGCAGACGACATCGCGTTCATCGGAAACCTCGGGGCCTACAACTTCCTGATCGGCTTCGGATTCATGGTCGTCGGGCTCGTCATGACCATGCGGTGGCGCTGACAATCGAACGAGTTACACCCATGTCATTCATCCCCAATGTGGATAAACCCTGTGGATAACTTTTCGAACAATCCACAGGGTGTGTACGACGAACGCTGGGCAACACCCATAGCCGCCATCGCAGCGCTGGTCGTGGGTGGTATCGCTCTCGGCATCGGTGCCGCGCTGTCCTCCACCGACGCCGCCGGAACATTCCTCGTCGGACTGGCAGCCGTCGGAATGTGGGTCATCGCGGCACTAGCCGCCGTACAACGACCCCGACTCGCCATCACGCGAGACGGATCCCTGGCGATGAAACGACTCAGCGGAATGCAGACATACTCACGCGCAGACATCGTCCGCGTGAAAATCGTGCGCTACCCACGACTCGGCCGACGAGTTCCCATGCTCGAACTCGACATCCGCCCACCCGGCCAGGACGACGACCGACTGATCATCTTCGGCAGATGGGACCTCGGCACCGACCCCAGGGATGTGTTCGACGCCCTCGACACCCGTGGTTTGATCCCACCCAGCGCCTGAAAGCGAGACACCCCGGGGTACTCGATGTGACGTTCAGTGTCCTTTTGGGGGGTCAATGGCACATTTAGTGGACTTCGCAGCGGGCAGCGGAGATCGCGCAGCCCCTCGGTCAGTGGATTTGCAGAGAGCCGACGCCGAATGCGGCCGGTCAGATACCCATCTGAGCGCGGAGGTCCAGCGCCCGGACTGCGATGATTCCGAGGGTGATCAGGGCGACCGCGATCACCGAGATCCACGCAAGAGACACCCCACCCGAGGTTCGGGAACTGTCCGGCCCACGACGTCTGTTGGGGAGAAACACCAACCCGGCGGTGGCGGCGGCCCCGGCGACCAGACCGCCCGTGTGACCCCACAGCGAGATGCTGGGGATCGAGATACTGATGAAGATGTTGAGTGCGATGACGATCAGAACCGGTGCGGGGCTTCGCTTGAGCCTGAGCAGAATCACGGCCTGGGCACCGAGTAGCCCGAAAACCGCTCCGGAGGCACCGGCGGTGAGGGACAGCGGATTCTCGAACACCATGACCGATGCGCTACCGCCGAGCAACGACAGCACGTATACGGCGAGATAGCGGCTGCGACCGAGGACCAGTTCGACGTCGCGACCGATCAGATAAAGCGCGAACATGTTGACCAGCAGGTGGATCGGCCCGATGTGAACGAATCCGCTACCGATCAGACGAAAGATGTCGCCGTCGGCCACGAGCAGACTGTTCATCGACCAGGCCTGCGCCAGCGCCGAGCCGGTGAAGTTGCTGGTGACATTGCCGGACTGAGCGGCGGTGACGCCGAAGACCACTACGTTGATCGCGATCAGTGCGTAGGTCAACGGCGTCTTGGCGGATCGCGTGACCGGCCCGCGGGCAACCGTCCGCGCTGTGCGGACGTTCTTGTTGCCCTCTCGCACGCAGTCGACGCAGTGCTGCCCGACGGCGGCGGGGTGCACACACTGCGGGCATGCCGGGCGACCGCAGCGCGAGCACGCCAGGCCCGTCGGGCGGTCGGGATGTCGGACGCACACCGACTGAGGTGGGTTGGGCTGGTCGCCGTCGGCGCCACCCCAGCCGGGGTTCGTCATCGTGAATCTTTCTGTGGAACTAGATCAGGCGATCGTCACGCTGTTGATGACGACCTCGTCCACCGGGCGATCGCCGCGGCCGACCTGCGTGCTCGAGATCGCGTCGACGACCTTCTTGGACGCGTCGTCGGTCACCTCACCGAAGATGGTGTGCTTGCGGTTGAGGTGCGGGGTCTTGCCGGTGGTGATGAAAAACTGCGAGCCGTTGGTGCCGGGGCCGGCGTTCGCCATGGCCAGCAGGTACGGGCGATCGAACGAGAGCTCGGGGTGGAACTCGTCCTCGAACTTGTAGCCCGGTCCGCCGGAGCCGGTGCCGGTGGGGTCGCCGCCCTGGATCATGAAACCGTCGATGACACGGTGGAAGACCGCGCCGTCGTAGAACGGTCCGGTCTTGGCACCCGACGCGTTCTGCGTCGTGTATTCCTTCGATCCGTCCGCGAGGCCGACGAAGTTCGCGACGGTCTTGGGGGCGTGATTGCCGAACAGTTCGATGACGATGTCGCCGCGGTTGGTGTGCAGCGTGGCCGTTTGGGTCTTGTTTGGTGAAGTCACGCCCTCCATCGTGCCATCTCGAGTGTCCGGGTAGTGCAGAGGTGGTGTATCGAGCGGCTCTCTCGCGATGCTCTTGTGGAACAGTGAGGGTATGACGAGCACAACGAAGACCGAGCGGGTTCACTCGACCACCGGCGCGGCGGCATCGACGCTGCTCGGTGCAGCTTCCGTCGCGAGCAAGGGACCTGCCGGTGTGGGTCTGCTGCTGGCCAAGCGCGGGTACGGTCTGGCACGAGAACGGGCTGCGCAGCGCCGCGCCGCGACGGCTAAAAGGATCGCCGAGTCCAACCTCAGCAGAACCGTTGTCGCCGTCGACTCGAAGCCGGGTACCACGCGCCGCGTTCTAGTGTTCGGGGTTGCCGCCGCGGTGATCGGTGGTGTCGTGTTCTACCTCGGCCGTCGCCGCAACGAGGTACCGCCGCCCGCCGACGTTCCGCCGAGCCTGACCGACTACGACAACAGCTCGTCATAGATAGAGAATTCTCTGCAGCAGGTCGAACAGCGCCGGCCTCGTTCTGATCACGGCGTCCTCGCTGCGGTCCGCTACGACCAGTGCGGTGTTGTATCGACTGGTGGACTCTTCGGCGAAGTACTCGCTGTGACCTGTCGAGTCTGCGAGCCCGCCTGATTCCTCGGTCGAGAGCAGCGTGACCCCGTCCAGTGCGCCTGGATCACGGCCGAAGGAACCGAGGTCGGCAACGATATCGCCGACGGCTTCTGCCGTGAAGACGTGTCCGTCGGGCATCCGAAGATCCGCTGCCGTCTGAGTACCCAGCCCTGGGGAGCCGAGCGCCACGAAGTCGTCGGCCCCGGTGTCTACTCGAAGCGCCGATGCTGCAGTGAGTGATCCGTACGAGTGGGCCAGCACCGACAGGTGCGGATCCTGCGCGCGCGCCGCGTCGATCCCATCGAGGAACGGGCCGAGCCGATCTGCCCCCGCCTCGGCCGCCAGAGTGGACACCACGGTTCGGTCGGGATCGAGCAGGCTCCAGCCGAGCTGGGGTGCCTGATAGTTCAGCCACGTCACAACTGCCGCACTCTCGTTCCGAGAAGGTGGAAGTAACTGCTGCACAGTTGTTTTCAAGCCTTCCATGTCTTCGTCGTAGCTATCGATGTCTCCGTGCACAGTCGAACCGAGACCGGGCACGAAGACGGCAACATGAGTGGCGGTGTCCACATCCCCCACTGCAACGGCGGCCATGGTCTCCTCGTAGGACGAATTGTCCAAGACCAGGAGCTGACGATTTCCCTGCGCCAGAACAGATTCGATTGCATCGAGGGATTTCAGTCGCTTACGCGTCTGCTCCAGACCGGCATCCGCGTCGCTGAAAATTCCTCCGAACACGTTGTCGTCCAGTTCCTTCTGTAGCTCGGCCTCGGCAGCGAGCAGGCGCACACGCTCGGCTGCCAGC
This sequence comes from Rhodococcus sp. PSi06, assembly GCF_054960675.1. Classification (NCBI taxonomy): domain Bacteria; kingdom Bacillati; phylum Actinomycetota; class Actinomycetes; order Mycobacteriales; family Nocardiaceae; genus Rhodococcus; species Rhodococcus sp. PSi06. The sequence goes on along the minus strand of NZ_JBHNYO010000007.1, from coordinate 204,692 downwards.
ACCCGCCGGTTGGCACTGTCTCGCACCCGGCCCGGCAGACCGTCGAGACTGCTTATCAACCCGGGCTGCTCCACCATCAGCCGAGTGCGTGCGGCGGGCGAGAGCGCACTCCAGAACGCGGCATTGGCAGCAGGCGTTGCGCCCGGAGCCACCGAGGCCGCAACTGCGGTGGCAACCTGTTTCTCCGAGGTGCCCTCGGCCAGGCGTCGGGCAAGAGCGTCGTCGAAAGCTGTTGCTGTACGGACGAGTTGAGATACTCGTTCGGTCAATTCTTCACGAAGGTGCCGCCGATCGCGCATCGTCGACCACAGATCCGAGAGCGCCACCGAGTAGGACTCGACGGTATCGACGACCGTGCCATCGGATGCGATCACGAACCGGGCCTCGCCGGACTCACGCTCCACTGCACGCAGAGCTCCGATGAGGCTCGCCATATCGACCGACGCGTCTGCCATGCAGCGCGCGATTCGAAGCAGCTCGAGCGAGGAAGCGTTCAGATCGGCTCGTATTCTTCGAATCGCTTCTCGGGCAGCGTCGGCCGCCGAGCCGGCCCAGACGTCGCCGAACACGGCCTCCGTGAGCGAACTGTGCACAACGGCCAGCTCTCTCCACTGCCGCATCAGCGCATCGGACGCAACGATCAGCTCATTGCTGTTCCACGACCTGAACTCGTCGAGTGTGACCATCGTGAATCCCCCGCAGCGTCGTCGAATACGACGAGTCAACGCGAGGAAGCACTCTCACGGCGCAATCTATCCCCAGCCTGTGGATGAAATCTGGGGATGAACCCGATCCCAGGGATGTCACCGGGCGATTCTGCGAACCGGTCCGCTGGTGCCGCCTTCTGGATCGGTCGGACGACCGGTCCGCGGCGGCCTGCTCCGCTTCGCGCGGTAGAGATCCGCGTCGGCTGCCCGGTAGATCTCACCCCAACGGCGACCGGCGGGCATACACGCCAGCCCGACGCTCCATTCGGCACGATGAGCGCGGCGCAACCGATCGATGACCTGCAAGGCTTCCTTCTCGAGGACTCCTGGCATGAACAACACGAACTCGTCGCCACCGAGGCGACCGAGAACGTCGCGTTTGGTCAGCTGACCCTTCCACGCCTTCGAGACGCGAGTCAGCAGTACGTCACCCGCGATGTGGCCGTACTCGTCGTTGATCTCCTTGAAGTTGTCCAGATCGAGCACCGCCAGGCTGACCGAGAGCCCGCGAGCAGCGCAGGCGGGAAGCATCTTCTCGATCTTGGACTCGAAACCGAACCGGTTCAGAAGTCCGGTCAGTGCGTCGTGGGTCGAGAAGTACCGCATCCTGCGGGCGAAGACGCCGAATACTTCTGTGGCACCGACGATTCCGAGGGCGACGAGGATGTAGGTGATGAACGGTGTCCCATACGGTGCGATAGCGGCACCGACCACAGCCGAAACAGCAAGCACTGCAACCCAGATGCCGGCATTTCGCTCGGACCAGAAGGCACCGATGTGCATTCCGAGGAACATGGCCGCCTGCACACAGATCAAGAAGGCAGGCATGGTGTCGCTGCTACCCAGTGCACACGCGAGACCCACCACCGACAGGGCCGTCGCACAACCCACCGCTTGTTTGGGACTGGGCACACCCGCCCGCACCAGAACCGCAATGGCCGACGGTCCCATGACCAACGCCAACGCCGCCAAGGCTTGCCGCGGACCGGACAGATTGGTCCAGGATGCGACAGCGCTCGCGGCGTAGAGGACGGTGGTGACAGCTGCGAATACCGCGAGCATGCGGCCGGACTCGTCGAACCTCGGCCAGCTCACCAGTCGATGCCGGTCGTGTCGGGCGATGTCGGCTCGTACTCGACACACCACGCACCGAGACCGACCACACCACTCACCTGATTCCCCCCAGGCACCATCGGCCCTCCCCACGCACTACGGCCATCGCCTCACATGACCCAACGATGCCCGGACTCTAACACCTTCGGGCGGCGATCACGACTCCATGGAGGGAAGACTCAGCAGGTCAGGACGCCTTCTCGGCGCGGGCAGCCTCCCTGGCGAGCAAGCGATCCCGAGACTCCTCGAACTTGGTCGCCTTCGACTCCAAGTCCTCTACGAATGCAGCCAGCCGATCGCGATCGCGCTCACCCTCCCCGGTGAAATCGTTGCGCTCGAAAATGTTCCACTTCCGCAGCACCGGCAACAGCACTTCGTCGAGATGCTGCCGGAGATCGTAGATCCCGTTCTTGGCCAGAATCATGGCGTTCTTGCGGAAATTCGGCATGTTCAGGCCGGGCATCTGGAAATCGGTTGCCACATCGGCAATGGCGCGGACCATCTGATCGGGCACCAGATCCAACGACGCCTCACCGAGGTTCCGATAGAAGATCATGTGCAAGTTCTCATCGGCTGCGACACGAGCCAGCATTCGATCCGCTACCGGATCGCCACACGCCAACCCCGTATTACGGTGCGAGACTCGCGTAGCCAACTCCTGGAACGTCACGTATGCAACGGAATGCAGAAAGTTTGCGCCGTCCATCGGTGCATCCACGCCCACCGTCATGTGGTGCATACGAGCCCGCTCCAACTCCACGGGGTCGACTGCCCGCGTCACCACCAGATAGTCGCGCATGACGATGCCGTGACGATTCTCCTCGGCAGTCCAACGACCCACCCAGGTGCCCCAGGCACCGTCCAACGAGAAGTTGTCTGCCAAACCACGGTGATACGACGGCAGATTGTCCTCGGTGAGCAGGTTGGTGATCATCGCCGTGCGGGCCAATTCCGACAACGACGACTGCTCGAGCGACCAGTCCTCTCCGCCCATCGCGGCGAAGTTCCGGCCCAGATCCCACGGAACGTAATCATGTGGATGCCATTCTTTCGCCATGGCCAGATGGCGGTTCAGATTGGCTTCCAGGGTGCCGTCGAGTTCGGTCAACAGCTCTTCATGATCGAGAACACGCGTCATCTGCGGGGCTCCTTCAAAGATCGAGGTGCCCGAACCGCCAATCGATTCGAGACAGTGACGGACACCGTCCGCCGAAACAGCCACGACGGCACACCCCCCTGCGGTGCACCGTCGAGACCGTTCACGTCGGTCGTGAGGACCGACGCTTCAATACCCGGACAACGCTAGGGAGCAGGCACCGAATGCGAAACAGAACAGCCGAGTCTCTGGACATCTGGGCGCCGAGTACAGGTGCCCTTGGGCACGGTCACAACCCACGCAGTCAGCTCGACTCGGCGTGCACGGCGCACACGGAGCGGCTCGCCTCGGCTCCCTGGGCACTCGATGTGACATTCGGTGGCCTTTTCGAGGGTCAATGTCACATTTAGTGGACTTGGGCCGCCGCCGGAATGAGTGCGGACACGAAAAAGGACGCCCACGGTGTGGACGTCCTTTTTGGAGTGGAGCCTAGGAGATTCGAACTCCTGACATCTGCCTTGCAAAGGCAGCGCTCTACCAACTGAGCTAAGGCCCCGGGTGTTGATGTTGAACGTGAACGAACTTTACACGTTCGATCCGAGCGATTGTCACCCGGTGGAGATGCTGTGCCAGACGCCGTCCGAGCTGCGCGTTGAGCGCACCTTCGATACTGTCAGGACTGCAATCGCCACCGATGCAACGAGAAGAAGGATTTTCACGTCCCGCCTCTTTTCGTTCGTTCGGTGTGGGCCTAGGAGGACTTGAACCTCCGACCTCTTCCTTATCAGGGAAGCGCTCTAACCGCCTGAGCTATAGGCCCTCATCACTGCTTTCGGCCGAAGAATTGCTCTCCTCGAACCGAGGGATGAGATTACCGTATCGGGCCGCCGACTTCCAAAACGGCCCGATACGGCATCTGGTCGTGCAGGTCAGTCGCGGTCTGCGAGCGTCACTTCGACGCCGCCCACCAGGTCCGACGACAGGTTGTAGATGAACGCACCGATGGTCGTCAGAGCGGTGAAGAGTACGACATTGATCACACCGATGACCGCCGCGTACCCGAACACCTGCCCGGCGCTGACCAGGCCGCCGTCACCGGATTCGTTGACGATCTCGGTGAAGGCACTGTTCAGACGGTCCCAGACGCCCATCCCGTCGAGCACGGCATACAGCAGTCCTACGGCGACCATCCAGACGAAGAACAGTGAGACCGCGATGACGAGCGCGATCTTGAGCGTCGACCACGGATCGATCTTGCGGATCTGAATCGTCGCGCGGAGGGGGTTTCCGTCCGCGCTGGGAGTCGCTGTGATGGCTGTGGGTGCCGCGCGATCGGCCGGGGCCTGCTCGGGATGCCGGACGGCGGACAGATCCGGCATGTCCTTCGCCAGATCCTTGCGTTCGATATGACGGGTCGGACCGTCGATCACCGCTGCCTTCGACCGGGCCGCCTCGCGTCGCTCGGTCTTGTCCTCGGTCGACTCGCGCTGGACGGGCTCGGCCGTCGTGCGAGCTGTTCGGTCGAACTCGGCATTCGCGGGAAGAGCTGCACCACGACCGGAAAGATTGGTCTGTGGCTGGTTCTGCGGCTGCTGCCGGTCGTCCGCGCCTTGCGACGCCGGACGCTGACCGGCCCCGCGCTGCCATGGAGGAGTTCCCGATCCACCCTGCGGACCGTCGCCGTCCTGCACAGGTAGCGCTTCGGTTGCGGCGGGAGCTGCCTGGTTTGCTCCGCGAGCCGGCTGAGAGGTTCCCGCGACGTCACCGGAGGGCTGGCCCGTACGGTCCGGTGCCTGCGACCCCTCGGTGGGTGCCGGGCCCCGCGGCGGAGCCGGACGAGTCGGTGGACCCGCCGGTGCCTGACGCTGCGGGGGTTGACCGTTAGCCGGTCGCCCGGCATTGGGCTGACTCGAACCGGGCTGACCTGCGCCGGGCTGACCCGAACCGGGCCTGGCCTGCGATGGATCGGGCTGACCGGGGCGAGCCACCGGTGGGCCCTGCGTGCTTGCTCCCTGCGCACTCGGGGAACCCTGCGGCGCAGGCGGACGCTGCGGAGGCGGCCCCTGCGTCGGTCGTGCCGGACCGTTGGGAGCGGCCTGTGCCGGACGTACCGGCGGGCGCGAATTCCCCTGCGGAGCCGGTCCGCGGCCGGCAGCGGGTGCCGGACGGGAGGACGGCTGCGGACGGCTACCCGGACGGGCACCCTCGGGCGGCGCGGGACGCGCGGGCTGCTCGCCTCGCGGTGCCTCCCGGCCGTCCGGTGCGCCGCTGGGGCCGGGCCTGTTACCAGGCCGGTTGGGAGTGCTCACTTACGACTCCTTCGCTGCATCGTCTTCGGTGCCCAAAGCGTCCGGTTCGATCTCGTCGGCGTTGCGCGCGATCGCGAGCAGTGTGTCGCCTTCACCGAGATTCATCAACCGCACGCCCTTGGTCTGTCGGCCGGCTTTTCGTACCTGCTTGGCAGCAGTCCGAATGACACCACCACTGGACGTGATGGCATACAGCTCGTCCTCGTCGTCGACGATGAGAGCTCCCACCAGCGTGCCACGCTTGGGGTCGTACTGGATCGTCAGTACTCCCTTTCCGCCGCGGCCCTGCTGTGGGTAGTCCTCCATCGCGGTGCGCTTGGAGTAGCCGCCCGACGTCGCAACCAGCAGGAACTTGCCCTCGGCCACGACGTTCAAGGACAGAAGTTCGTCCTCGCCGTTGAATCGCATGCCCTGGACACCGGACGTGGCGCGGCCCATGGGTCGCAGAACCTCGTCGGTTGCCGAGAAACGGATGGACTGGCCCTGCGCGGAGACGAGCAGCAGATCGTCGTCGGAGGATGCGAGCACTGCGCCGACCAGCTCGTCGTCACCGCGGAGGTTGACGGCCACGATTCCGCCGCTGCGGTTGGAGTCGAAGTCGGTCAGACGTGACTTCTTGACCAGACCGCCCTTCGTGGCGAGCACCAGGTAGGGGGCGTCCTCGTAGGTCTTGATCTGGATGACCTGGGCGATGCGTTCGTCGGGCTGGAAGGCGAGCAGGTTGGCCACGTGCTGGCCGCGCGCGGTGCGGTTCGCCTCGGGCAGCTCGTACGCCTTGGCCCGGTAGACACGGCCCTTGGTAGTGAAGAACAAGATCCAGTCGTGTGTCGAGCAGACGAAGAACTTGCTGACGATGTCGTCCTGCTTGAGGCCGGCACCCTGCACGCCCTTACCGCCGCGCTTCTGCGACCGGTACAGGTCGGTTCTGGTGCGCTTGGCATAGCCGGTCTCGGTGATCGTGACGACGACGTTCTCGCGGGCGATCAGATCCTCGTCGTTGACGTCGCCGTCGGAGGCGATGATTCGGGTACGACGGTCGTCGCCGAACTTCTCGACGATTTCGGCCAGTTCGTCGCGAACGATCTGACGCTGACGGTCCTCGTTGGCAAGGATGTCCTTCAGGTCTGCGATCGTGATTTCCAGCTCTGCAAGATCGTCGATGATCTTCTGACGCTCGAGGGCCGCGAGGCGTCGCAGCTGCATATCGAGAATGGCCTGGGCCTGGATTTCGTCGATCTCGAGCAGATCGATCAAGCCCTGTCTGGCGAGATCGACGGTCTGCGACGCACGGATGAGGGCAATGACCTCGTCCAAGGCGTCGAGCGCCTTGACCAGACCACGCAGGATATGCGCGCGCTCCTCGGCTCTCCGCAAGCGGTACCGAGTACGACGAACGATCACGTCGAGTTGGTGGGTGACGTAGAAGCGGATCATCTGGTCCAGGCGCAGTGTGCGCGGAACGCCGTCGACGATCGAGAGCATGTTGGCACCGAAGCTGGTCTGCAGCTGCGAGTGCTTGTAGAGGTTGTTCAGGACGACCTTCGCGACGGCGTCGCGCTTGATCGTCACGACGATGCGCATACCGACGCGGTCCGACGACTCGTCGTCGATCTTGGAGATACCGGAGAGCTTGCCGTCTCGGACCTGCTCGGCGATCGAGGTGATCAGGTTGTCGGGGTTCACCTGGTACGGCAACTCGGTGATCACGATCGTGGTGCGACCGTTGGAGTCCTCTTCGATCTCGACGACGCCGCGCATCCGGATGGAACCGCGGCCGGTCGAGTACGCATCCTGAATTCCCTGACCGCCGACGATGAGTCCGTGGGTGGGGAAGTCGGGACCCTTGACGCGTTCCATGCAGGCCGCGAGAGTCGCTTCCTCGTCGGCCTCGAAGTTGTCGAGGGCCCAGAACACCGCGTCGCCCAGCTCTCGCAGGTTGTGCGGCGGAATGTTGGTGGCCATACCGACGGCGATACCGTTGGAGCCGTTCATCAACAGGTTCGGCACGCGCGACGGAAGTACCGTCGGCTCTTGGGTTTTGCCGTCGTAGTTGGGGATGAAGTCGACGGTTTCCTCGTCGATGTCGCGCAGCATCTCCATGGCCAGCGGAGTCAGCCGGGCCTCGGTGTATCGCATGGCGGCTGCGCCGTCGTTGCCGCGCGAGCCGAAGTTGCCCTGGCCGTCGACCAGTGGGTACCGCATCGACCACGGCTGAGCCAGACGCACGAGCGCGTCGTAGATCGAGGTGTCGCCGTGGGGGTGGTAGTTACCCATCGTTTCGGCAACGGGCCGTGCAGATTTCACGTAACTACGGTCGGGACGGAAGCCGGAGTCGTACATCGCGTACAGCACGCGGCGGTGCACGGGCTTGAGGCCGTCGCGCACCTCGGGCAGTGCGCGGCCGACGATGACGCTCATGGCGTAATCGATGTAGCTGCGCTGCATTTCCTGCTGAATGTCGACCGGATCGATCCGGTCGCCGCCCTCGGCGTTGGTGGTCGAGCCCGGCGGGGGTCCTACCGGCGGTTCGGTGATGTCAGACATAGAAGATCTCCTCGAAAACGGTCGTCGGACGCACCGAAACCCTGTGCGGTGCGTCCGAGAAACGACTAAACGTCAAGAAAGCGAACATCTTTCGCGTTACGCGCGATGAAGCTTCGGCGTGCGGACACGTCCTCGCCCATCAGGACGCTGAACAGTTCGTCTGCGGCCGCAGCGTCGTCGAGGGTGACCAGACGCAGTACTCGCACTGCCGGGTCCATCGTGGTTTCCCACAGTTCCTTGGCGTTCATCTCGCCGAGGCCTTTGTAGCGCTGGACGCCGTCCTCGATGTTGATCTTGCGCTTGTTGGCGATACCGGCTTCGAGCAATCCGTCGCGTTCGCGATCGGAGTACGCGAAATCCGGTTCGCCGCGGCTCCACTTGAGCTTGTACAGCGGCGGCATCGCCAGGTAGACGTGACCGTTCTCGATCAGCGGCCGCATGAACCGGAACAGCAGGGTCATCAGCAGCGTGGAGATGTGCTGGCCGTCGACGTCGGCGTCGGCCATCAGCACGATCTTGTGATAGCGCAGTTTGGCGATGTCGAACTCGTCGTGGATACCGGTGCCGAACGCGGTGATGATCGACTGGACCTCGTTGTTCTTGAGCACGCGGTCGATGCGGGCCTTCTCGACGTTGATGATCTTTCCGCGCAGCGGCAGGATCGCCTGGAACATCGAGTCACGACCGGATTTGGCCGAGCCGCCGGCGGAGTCGCCCTCCACGATGTAGATCTCGGACTTGCTCGGATCGTTCGAGCGGCAGTCGGCGAGCTTGCCGGGCAGGCCACCGATATCGGTTGCGCTCTTGCGCCGCACCAACTCTCGCGCCTTGCGCGCAGCCATGCGGGCCTGCGCGGAGGAGACGGCCTTGTTGATGATGGTCTTGGCATCGGCCGGGTTGGACTCGAACCAATGCGAAAGATGCTCGTTGCACGCCTTCTGCACGAACGACCGAATCTCGGTGTTACCGAGCTTGGTCTTGGTCTGACCCTCGAACTGGGGCTCGCCGACCCGCACCGAGATGACGGCAGCCAGGCCTTCGCGGATGTCGTCGCCGGTGAGCTTGACGTCCTTCTCCTTGACCAGCTTCTTCTCGATGGCGTACTTGTTGACCGTCGACGTCAGCGCGGTACGGAAACCCTCTTCGTGGGTGCCGCCCTCGTGCGTGTTGATCGTGTTGGCGAACGTGTGCACCGATTCGGAGTACCCGGCGTTCCACTGCATCGCGATCTCGACCTCGTGGCCCTCACCCTTGCCGGTGAAACCGACGACCGAGTTGTGAATCGCGGTCTTGGTGCGGTTGATGTGCTTGACGAAGTCCACCAGCCCGTCCGGGTAGTGGTACGTCCGCTTGCGCACCTTGGCCGGCTTCGCCGCCGCCGCGTCGGCCTGCTCTTCCTCGGCCGTCTTGGGAGCCTCGGCGGTCTCGCCCAGTTCTTCTTCGGTGGCATCGGTCGCGGCTACCCGCTCGTCGGTGAAGTTGATGGTCAGTCCCTTGTTCAGGAACGCCATCTCCTGCAGGCGACGGTGGACGGTCTCGAAGCTGTAATCGAGCGTCTCGAAAATCTTGCCGTCGGCCCAGAAACGCACCGTGGTGCCGGTCTCGGTGGTGTCGCCGACGGTCTCGAGCGGGCCGGGCTTGGCGTAGTCGTACGTCTGCTTGTAGCGGTGGCCGTCGCGCGCGATCTGGAGTTCGACCTTGGTCGACAACGCGTTGACGACGGAGATACCCACGCCGTGCAGGCCGCCGGAGACGGCGTACGAGTCGGAGTCGAACTTGCCGCCGGCGTGCAGCTGAGTCATGACGACCTCGACGGTGGGTACACCGGAGGAGTGCATGGCGACGGGGATACCACGGCCGTCGTCCTTGACCTCGACGCTGCCGTCCTCGTGGATGGTGACGTCGACGGTGGAGGCGTAACCGGCCATGGCCTCGTCGACGGAGTTGTCGACGACCTCCCAGATCAGGTGGTGCAGGCCTCGTTCACCGGTGGAACCGATGTACATACCGGGCCTCTTACGGACCGCTTCCAGGCCCTCGAGGACCGTGATGGACGATGCGCCGTAATCCTTGCTGTTCTCACTGTTACCTGACTTCTGGGCAGCCACGGTTAGCTGGTTCTCCTTCTACGCGTCCACTACCCCGCTCACACCTGACGTAGGTGCTACCGCAGAGTCGGCACGGTCGTTTCGACCGTGCTCGGTCCATGCGTTTGTTCCGGGCTTGATGTCGTACCGGTCCATAGTACTGGTTGGTTGCGACAGCATGGGCACGATGACACCCCTAAAAGGCCCCTGATTGCCTCACAGGCGCATTTTTTCGGTATCGGGCGATAAAGATGAAGGGTAAAACCGACGATTCCCTACAGATCGAGAACGATCCGTTCTCCGTCCGAGCGCGACACACAGATCAACATCTCGTGTTTCTGTTCCTCGGACGTGAGTCGCTTCTCGCGATGCTGCGGTGTCCCGTTGAGCACTCGCACTCGGCAAGTACCGCAGAAACCCTGCTGACACGAGTACGCGATGTCCGGCCGAACACGTCGAATGGCATGCAGCGCAGTCTCTTCCGCGCCGACGGACAGAATTTCCCCGGAGTCGACAAGCTGGACCTCGAATTCCGTACCGTTCTTCACCGGCGGCGGCGAGAAGCGCTCGAAGTGCAGATGAGTTGCCGGCAGGGCATCGAAGGACGCGCGAACGAGGTCGATCATCGGCGGCGGACCGCAGACGTACACCGAACCGCCGGGAGCGGCCGAGCCCAGCAGATCCATGCTCGACGGCATGCCGTCGACGTCGTCGGTGCGGACGGTCACGCGGGCAGGATCCCAGCCCGCGATCTCGTCCAGAAAGGGCATCGACTCACGCGAACGCCCGCAGTAGACGAGATGCCAGTCCATCCCGAGGTCGCGAGCACTGCGCACCATCGAGATGATGGCGGTGATGCCGATTCCCCCGGCCACGAAAACTGCGTGTTCGGACGGGACGAACGGAAATCCGTTGCGCGGACCCCTTATGGAGACCTGCGTTCCGACGGTCAGCGCGTGCATTTCCGGGGATCCACCGCCGCCGCCGGGCACCAGTCGCACTGCGATCGAGTAGGTATCGCTGCTCGGTAACCCACACAGCGAGTATTGACGCCGACGACCGGACGGTAGGTAGAAGTCCAGGTGCATTCCCGGTGCCCACGCCGGTAGGTCTGCCCCGTCGACAGCGGCGAAGGTCAACTGCACCACCTGCTCGTCGGTGCAGAGCACCTCGCGAGAGACCAGCGTCAGTTCTCGCGTGCGCGCGACGGCAGGTGCGGCGAAGGATGCGTCGTACTCGCCGTTGTCGAGTAGGGCGAACCACTTGTCGAGCGCATCGGTGACCAGCGACACCGTCTGATCCGGCTCGTCACGCCCGTAGAGATTCTGTGGAATCGTGCGGCCCACCCGAAACTGGTCGACCTTCTGAGCCATCGCGCCGAGCTTGCTCCGCAACGTGCGTTTGGTCATCGATCAGCGGACCGCGCCGCCGGAGAAGTGGCGAGGTAGCGCACGGCCTGAGCCGTCGAGCCTTCCTGGGACGGATGGTAAGTGCTCTTGAAATACCGCAACGACGCCTTGACCATCGACATCGGTGTGGGAAACAGACCTGCCTTGGAAACCCGCCGGAATTCCCGGAACGACGGGGTGCGTTCCTTCGGCGAGAGATGCGCCAACGTCGGATCCTGGCTCATCAGGTAGCGCACTCCACGCGTCCAGAACCACACGAGCGTGGGTGCGATGACAACGTAGGTACGGATGCGCCGCGCCGGCCTGACATCGAAGTAGCGCATCACCTCGTAGGCCACCGAACGATGCTCGACCTCCTCGGCGCCGTGCCACCGCAACAGATCCAGCATGATCGGATCGACGTCGGCCTCGTCGAGTTCCTTCGCGTTGAGAACCCAATCCCCGAGAAACGCCGTCAAGTGCTCGGCGGCCGCGATCAACGCCAGGCGTTCCACGAGACTGTTCTGACCGTGGCCCGAGCGGTTCCCCAGCGCACGTCCGAACAGGAATTTCATCTGATCGACGTAGGGATCGACATCGATGCCGTGCGCACGGAGCTGGTCGTGGACGTCGGTGTGAGCCTGCGCGTGCATGGCTTCCTGGCCGATGAATCCGATCACGTCGTCACGCAGCTGATCGTCGTGGATGAGCGGCAACGCTTCCTTGAACGTGCGTACGAACCACTCCTCACCCTCGGGCAGAAGCAGGTGCATCACGTTGATCAGGTGCGTGGCCAGCGGATGGCCGTCCATATAGTGCAGCGGCAGGGTATTCCAGTCGAATTCGACGTTGCGAGCGTGCAGAACCACCCGGTCCTCGGGGGTGCCGTCGACGTCGACTGCCGCTGTCGACGCTTTCTTGGTAGGTGCTGACACAACTTCTCCTCGTCCGATGGCCGCGTGTAACAGTATTCGGTCCCCCGACCGTTGTCGTGTTCCGAATCACGCTACGCACACCGACAGTGTCACAGCAACACCGCACCCAACATCTGTTGAGGATCACGTGGACCAGGCACTATGACAATCCACCTTTGGGAACAATCACTATCCGTACGTGTCGCGAGGACCCCGACCCCGGACGTGACGTTCCCCTTTTCTCCAGCTCTGCGTGGTCGGCCCGGTGATACGAAGCGAGGTCACCACGCCATGGCCCACCGCGGCGGCGATCTTCGCCAGAATCTGCGACTGCATCAGCCGCAGTTGGGTCGCCCACGCCGTCGACTCCGCGGAGATACTGAGTACTCCGTCCTTGAGACCGGTGGGGTCCGCGTGCGCCGAGATGTCTTCGCCGACGACGCTTGCCCACCGCCCCAGGACGGCGCCCTCGGACACCTTGGCCGACCAGCCCCGCTTGGACGCGATCGAATTGGCGAGCGCGCCGAAAGCCTGTGGGTCTCGATCGTCGGGACCTGCTCCCGACCAACCCCGTCGCCGACGCCCCCGCAATGCTCGGACGCCACCTGTCGGCGACGATCGCCCTTGCCCCACCGACTTACCACTGGCCTTGGCCGCGGCACGCGCATCCTCGAGTGCCCGACGCGCCAGGTCGACGCCCTTCAACTCCGGTTGATCGTCGGATGCGGGCGTATTCTTATCGTCACTCATGACACCCCACTCCCCGACGTCGACAGTTCGGTGATGGTCGAAATACGTCCTGCTGCACCGGATTCCGATTCCTGACGAGCCTCCACGCCGTATCGTCTCGCATCGAGTTCCGGTGGTACGTCTTCCGGGACTGCCGCGGTGATCAGCACTTGCTCGGCGTCGGCTGCAACTGCAGCCAGGGCCGTGCGACGCTTGCGATCGAGTTCGGCGAACACGTCGTCGAGCATCAGGACGGGGTCGGTTCCGTCCTCACGCAGTAGCGAGAAGGAACCGAGCCGAAGCGAGAGGGCATACGACCACGACTCACCATGACTGGCAAAGCCTTTGGTCGGCCGGTCGCCGAGCATCAATTCCAGATCGTCTCGGTGAGGGCCGACCAGACATACCCCACGTTCGATCTCCCGCTGTCTCATCACCGAAAGTTGGTGCAGAAAAGCAGCTTCCAGAACATCGACGTCATCGGACTCCGGCGCCCGGCCGGCATCGGAGAATTCCGGCGGTAGTGCCTCGGCGAGGCTGCATCGATAGGACAACGTGGCGAGCCGCGATTCCGGCGCGATCGACTCGTAGGCCTGCTGCACGAACGGCATCAGCTCGTGGACCAAAGATATTCTGGCCGAGAGCAATCGAGCGCCATGCGCAGCAAGGTGGCCATCCCACACGTCGAGGGTCGCCAGTGCACTCGAACCGTCGGTCGACGCCGAACCTCGGCGCAACGGGCCACTCGCAGTCTTGAGCAACGCCGAGCGCTGACGCAGAACCTTGTCGTAATCCGCACGGACAGTGGCCATTCGAGGAATACGACTGGTGAGCAGTTCATCCAGATACCGCCGTCGTTCGCCGGGATCTCCCCGTACGAGCGACAGATCCTCGGGAGCGAACAGCACACTCTGCAACACACCGAGGATTTCTCGCGGCCGTCGCAACGGGGACCGATTCATCCTGGCCTTGTTGGCCTTACCTTCGAGCAACTCCACGTCGATGATCAGCTCACGACCGTGATTGACCACCGCACTGCTCACGAAAGCCTTCGGTGCACCGGCCCGGATCATCGGGGCGTCGGTCGACACGCGATGCGAGGACAGCGTGGACAGATAGTTCAACGACTCGAGCAGGTTCGTCTTACCGTGCCCGTTGGGTCCGACGAACACGGTCGAGCCCGGTCCCAGGTCGACCGTGACGTCGTCCCAGGATCGGAAGTCGTGAAGCTGCAGAGACCGGACGAACACTTACTCGTGTTTCGGGGCCGGTGCCCGCAGGGTCTCGTCGGCGTCCGCCTTCTTGACGGCGTGCCCGCCGAACTGGTTGCGCAATGCCGAGACAGCCTTCATGGCCGGCGAATCCTCTTGTCGCGAAGCGAATCTCGCAAACAACGCAGCGGAGATGACCGGCGCGGGTACGGCATGGCGAATGGCTTCCTCGACAGTCCAACGACCCTCACCGGAGTCCTCGGTGTATCCGGAGATCGCACTGAATTCCGGATCCTGACCGAGTGCTTCCACCAACAGATCCAGCAGCCAGGACCGAACGACCGTGCCCTTGCTCCACGCCCGCAACACGCCCTGCACGTCCTGCACCAACTCTTCGGCTTCGAGGATTTCGTAGCCCTCTGCGTACGCCTGCATCAACCCGTACTCGATACCGTTGTGCACCATCTTCGAGTAATGCCCGGCACCGACCGGCCCCGCATGCACGAATCCGTCCGCGCGTTCACCCTCGGGACGCAATGCGTCGAAGATCGGCATCGCGTGGGCGACGTGCTCGTCCTGGCCACCGACCATCAGGCCGTAGCCGTTCTTCAGGCCCCACACACCGCCGGAGACACCGGCATCGATGTAACCGATTCCCTTGGCGTCCAACAACTCTGCGTTCGGCTTGTCATCGGTGAATCGCGAATTTCCACCGTCGATCACCAGATCTCCCGGCTCGAGGACATCTGCCAAGCCGGTGACGGTATCGCGAGTGATCTGGCCGGAGGGCACCATCACCCACACCACTCGCGGTGCGGTCAACGCCTCGGCCAAACCGGCCAACGACGGAGTGTCCGTCACCTCCGGCCGAGGGTCGTATCCGACGACCTCGTGACCGTGCTCGCGCAACCGCTCGCGCATGTTGAAGCCCATTTTTCCGAGACCGACCAAGCCCAGCTGCATGATGATGCGTCCTTGTCTGTGTCAGGTGCGGAGGTTCCCGCGGGTTCAACAGTAACGAGGCAGAATCAGCCCGGCAGCCTGACGGGCATCAGCAGGTACGTGTATTCGGACTTCGGCGCCGCGAACTTGCCTGAGTCGTCGGCCACGAGTTCTTCGTCCGACGTCGGACGGAGAACGGCAGGCCTGCTCGGCGTCGTGAACCCGAACGTCACCTTCTCGCTGTGCAGCGATGACAACCCGTCGATGAGGTAGCCCGGATTGAAAGCGATGGTCAGTGCCTCGCCCTGGAAGTCGGCAGGCAGAGCTTCCTCTGCGCGACCTGCGTCGTCGCCGCCTGCGGAGAGCAGCACGCCGTCGGAATTGAACTCCAGGCGAACCTGCGCACCACGCTCGGCGACGAGGGCCACGCGCTTGATCGCCTCGACCAACGACGCGATCTCGAGAGTCGCCACGGCCGTGTGCTCGGCGGGCAGCAACTGACGGAACTTCGGGAATTCGGCGTCGAGCAGGCGGGTGGTCGTACGGCGCCCGTCACTGACGATGCCGAGGAGGCCGTCGCTACCGATGGACGATCCGGAACCGAGGGCAAGTTCGACCGGCGAGCCGGCATTACCGCCGAGGGTCTTGGCCGATTCGGACAGAGTCTTGGCGGGAATGAGTACCGCGGTGGTGGTGTCGGCGCCGGCGGGACTCCAGTCCACCTCACGAACCGCCAAACGGAACCGGTCGGTGGCCGCGAGAACGACGTTGGTGCCGTCGATCTCGACCCGAATACCGGTCAGCATGGGAAGCGTGTCGTCTTTGCCCGCCGCGATAGCGACCTGAGCAATTGCCTCGGAGAAGACATCACCGGCCAGCGAACCGGTGTTGCTGGGCAGCTCGGGGAGCTGGGGATAATCCTCGACCGGCATGGTCGGCAACGAGAACTTCGCGCTCCCACAGTTGACCAGAACGCGGGTTCCGTCGACCGTGACGTCAACGGGCTTGTTGGGCAGAGACTTGGTGATATCGGCAAGTAGCTTGCCCGACACCAGAACTCGGCCGGCTGTAGCGACCTCGGCAGAGACCTTCACCTGAGCGGAGACCTCGTAGTCGAACCCCGAGACCGTCAGTCCCTGCTCGTCGGCGGCGAGCAACACTCCGCCGAGGACCGGAACCGGCGGCCGGGACGGCAGGCTGCGAGCTACCCACGCCACGGATTCGGAAAAATCTTCACGAGCAACGCGAAACTTCAAACTTCCAAGCTCCATCGCTCGGCATTTCCTCTCGTTCGGGGCATTCGTGTGCACGGTCGAGCGGTGCGACCACGATCGTCGCGGCTCCCACCGACGCAACGACGAGTCTGGCACATCCAGCGCAAGCACACCGTATGCCCTCCGAGGCGAAGTTGAAAGCTCGGGCGAGGCCGCGCAGAGATGTGATCCGGCACCGGACGGGGCCTGTGAACGGATCGCTCCCCAACACCTGTTTTCAAAGAAGTTCTTTCAAGGAGAAATCAGAAGTATTAATAGGTCCTGTGCAATCTGTGCACCGACGGTTCGATCCGCTGGTCGCCTCGCGTGGTGTCGTGGGGATGAACTCGGGACCAATCGGCGGTTGACGTTCGGCTGCCTGTGGACGAACCACATCGGTGCACAGGCGCCCACACTCCATCCCCAGATCTTCGATGTTGTCCACATGGTTATCCACAGGTGTGAATCAATGGTCGATGCGTCCGAAAGTGCCCTCAATCGTGTTGAAAATCGGGGCACCGTGGACGCCGAAAAACGAAACGGCACCGAATCCTCAGCGGGATTCGGTGCCGTGTGTCGCTGTGCGAGGACTGACGCGTTCTAGCGCTTCGAGCGCTGTTTGATCCGTGCGGTGAGCTCCTGAACCTGGTCGTAGACCTTGCGACGTTCTGTCATTTCCTTACGGATCTTCTTGTCCGCGTACATGACCGTCGTGTGATCGCGTCCGAACGTCTGACCGATCTTGGGCAGCGACAGGTCGGTGAGCTCGCGGCACAGATACATCGCGATCTGCCTGGCCATGGCCAGCGCTCTGGCCTTACCCGGCCCGCACAGGTCCTCGATGGAGGTGTTGAAGTACTCCGCCGTGACCGCCATGATCGTCGCCGCATTGATCTCGAGGCTCGACGAGTCGGGAATCAGATCGCGCAGCACCACCTCGGCCAGAGTGAGGTCGAGAGCTTGCCCGTTGAGCGAGGCGAACGCCGTCACACGAATGAGGGCGCCCTCGAGCTCACGAATGTTGCGCTCGATGCGACTGGCGATCAGCTCGAGCACGTCGTGCGGTACGTCGAGGCGATCCATTCGAGCTTTTTTGCTCAGGATCGCGATCCGAGTCTCGAGCTCGGGCGGCTGCACATCGGTGATCAGGCCCCACTCGAAGCGGGTGCGGAGCCGCTCTTCGAGGGTCGCCAGCTGCTTCGGCGGCCGGTCCGAGGAGACCACGATCTGTTTGTTGGCGTTGTGGAGGGTGTTGAAGGTGTGGAAGAACTCCTCCTGGATACCTTCCTTGCCCTCGATGAACTGAATGTCGTCGACGAGCAACACGTCGGTCTCACGGTAGCGGCGTTTGAACGCCACCTTGCGGTCGTCACGAAGACTGTTGATGAAGTCGTTCGTGAACTCCTCGGTGGAGACGTACTTGACCCGCATTCCCGGGAACAGCCGCTGCGCATAGTGACCGGCCGCGTGCAGGAGATGGGTCTTGCCCAGTCCCGACGCGCCCCAGACGAACAGCGGATTGTATGCCCGGGCAGGAGCTTCGGCGATCGCCACCGCGGCGGCGTGAGCGAACCGATTGGAGGCACCGATGACGAACGTGTCGAAGGTGTACTTCGAGTTCAGGCTGTTCGCGCCCGACGAGGGAGGTGTCGATTCAGGGGGTTTGGTGAAGTACGTCGGCCACGAATTCTGGACGCTGGCGAGCGCTTCACGCTCGTCGTCCACCTCTTCGTAATCGGCAGTCTCGGAATCGGACGGTTCGTCGTCTCTGCTGGTCAGGACGCGGCGCCGGTAGGTGGGCGAGCTGACAGCGTCGGGATAGGTCGATCGCTCGGACTCGAGCTTGTCGTCCTCGGGCGCCGAGATGCGCACTCCGAGACCCTCCACGCCCTGGCCCAGGTGCCGGCCCAGCGCTCCCAGGATCGGTTCCCGCAGATCTCGTTCGATCGCTTCCTGAGCGAAAGTCGAGGGAACGGCCAGCAGGGCGAATCCCTGCGTCAAGGTCAACGGTTTGACCAGCGCGAGCCACGCTTTCTGGCCCTTGGTCAGCGGAGAACCGCTGTGTCGGTCGGAGGTGAGTTCCGCGACCACCTCGGGCCAGATGAGCGCGAGCGCATCCGGATCGTCGTTCACGTCGATCCCTCCGTTGTCGAGCATCGGTGGCTCGGCGGTGGGTGGACCGTCGAGCGTGGTCTCGTACAGGTGCCACGCGTGAAACTCGTGCGTCGTTTCCAACCCGTACGGCGTCGGCGTCGGATAGCGTCGTCGATCGTGCGCCGTCGCGGCTGAGACCAAGGTCCGTAGGTGGACCCCGCAAGGTACGAATATGCCACCTGATCTGTGTTTCCACACAATTATCCACAGGTGTGGATAAACGACACCGATGTGAGCCGAGAGGCCCGACTCGGTCGTGGTATTACGCCCGTGCGAGTCTGACCTGCACCGATGGTCGCTGTCTGTCGTACGATCGGACGAACTTCGCGGACTCGACGTGTCGTCGAAGGACAGATGTCGGTGCGAATCACTCATGATTCGACCGGAGCAGCCGGTGCCTGTGCACGAACTGTCGGCCTGATCGGTCCGGAGCGAGTTTGACCACCGGTGACTCGATCAGTACTCTCGAACAGTCACCCAATAGCGAGGTGGCCGATGCTTGCTGGCTGCTTACAGTCTGTCTTCACTCGGATTTCTCGCTCGGGAGGCTAGCGAGTTCATCCGAAATCGCTGAAGAACCTTTCAAGCAGGTACCGACAGACCGGTGCCTTCGAATCTCGAGGAGTGTTGACCGTGGCCAAGGGCAAGCGGACGTTCCAGCCGAACAATCGCCGCCGCGCGCGCGTTCATGGCTTCCGTCTTCGTATGCGTACCCGTGCGGGTCGTGCAATCGTTTCCGCACGTCGCGGCAAGGGCCGCAAAGAACTCACAGCCTGATATTCGTTCGTCCGAAGCTTGGAGCTCGGGATGCTTCCTGAGCCGAATCGACTGCACCGAGCACGTGATTTCTCCGTAGCGGTGCGTCGAGGACGCCGAATGGGTAGATCTGATCTGGTCGTTCACGCCGTCGTGCGTGACGAACAGGACATTGCATCGACCATTCGGGGACCACGATTCGGATTGATCGTCAGCAAGGCAGTCGGGCCGGCCGTAACTCGTCATCGAGTTGCGCGCCGGCTTCGGCATATCTGCGGTGACGTGATCGGTGAGCTCGACGAGGCCACCGACGTGGTCATCCGGGCACTGCCCGGCGCCTCGACAGCGTCTTCGGCAGATCTATCGATTCAACTGCGTTCAGGATTGAAGAAGCTCGGTCTTCTCCAAGCTCCGAAGGGTCCGCCGTCATGACATTCATGGGCAACCTTCGTTCCATTCCTGTTCGATCTCTCATGTATCTCATCGAGTTGTACCGAACTTATGTGTCCCCGATGAGACCTCCCACCTGTCGCTTCTCCCCCACCTGCAGTGAGTACGCCGTGGAGGCGCTCCAGGTGCACGGGTTGACGAAGGGCTCGTTGCTGGCAGTCGTTCGCCTTCTCAAATGTGCTCCCTGGCACTCTGGAGGGTGGAACCCGGTGCCTGAGCCCGGTAGGTGGCGCGCAAGCGTCACCGAGCTGACCGAAACCGAAGAACACCACGATCTCGTGCGAGTGGAAGAACAGAGGAGTACATAGAGCCGTGCTCGACTTCATTTACTATCCGGTTGCCTGGATTCTCTGGGTATGGCACAAGGTGTTCGGCTTTGTGTTCCAGGATCCCAGCAATGGATTCGCCTGGGCACTGTCCGTCGTCTTCCTCGTCTTCACCCTGCGCTTGATTCTGTACAAGCCCTTCGTCAAGCAGGTTCGCACCACGCGGCAGATGCAGGAGCTGCAGCCGCAGATCAAGGCGCTGCAGAAGAAGTACGGCAAAGACAAGCAAAAAATGGCCGTCGAGATGCAGAAGCTGCAGAAAGAACACGGCTTCAACCCGTTGATGGGATGCCTCCCAGTGTTGGCGCAGGCACCGGTGTTCATCGGCCTGTTCCACGTGCTTCGGTCGTTCAACCGCACCGGCACCGGTGTCGGCCAGCTCGGCCTGAGCCCGGAAGAGAACCGCGAGCTCTCGAACTATGCGTTCAGCGTGTCCGATGTGCAGTCGTTCCTCGATGCTCGACTGTTCGGCGCCCCGATCTCGGCATGGATCACCATGCCGCAGGATCAGCTCAACGCGTTCGCCGTGGGCCCCGACGCATCCATTCCGGCCACGTGGGTCATTGCAGCGGTGTCCATCCCTCTGATGATCATCGCGGCCGTCATGACGCACCTGAACTCCCGTGCTTCGGTTGCACGCCAGAGCGCCGCAGCCGCAGCGAACCCGCAGTCCGCGATCATGAACAAGCTCGCCCTGTACGTGTTCCCGCTCGGCGTCCTGGTGTTCGGTGCCCTGCTTCCGATCGCGATCCTGCTGTACTGGGTCAGCAACAACACCTGGACGTATGCACAGCAGCACTTGGTGTTCGGCAAGATCGACAAGGAAGAGGCCGCCAAAGTTGCTGCAGCCGTCGAGAAGCGTTCCGAGAACGCCCCGAAGCCGGGCGTGAAGCCGGTGTCGGTCAGCAAGCCGAAGCCCGGTGCACGTCCGAAGTTGTCGAAGATGGTTCCCACCGACGACGACGCGACTGCCGCCGGCGGCGAGTCCTCGGGCACGGCCAACGGTGCGGCATCTCCGGTCAAGCCCAGACCTCAGGCAAACCGCAACAAGTCGACCAAGCGCAAGCGGCGCTGACCGACACGTCGAGAGAAGGACGAACATGGCAGCGGACGTAGACGAAGCTCAGAACGACGAAGTACAGAACGCAGTCGGTGCGGTTTCCGGGGATGGAGTGAATGACGTGATGGTCGAGTCCGATCAGCTCAATGAGGTCGACGCGGACGAGGACGAGAGCCCCGCGGTCGAGGGCTCGGTGACCGAAGGTTCGGTGGCCGCTGCGGCGGGTGAAGAAAAGTCCGCGGAGGACGCGTCGGACGACGATGACGATGATGATGAGGACGACGAGGACTATCTGGTCGAAGAAGGCGAGATCGCCGGCGATTACCTCGAACAGCTTCTCGACGTTCTCGACTTCGACGGAGACATCGATCTGGATGTAGAAGGCGACCGCGCCATCGTCAGCATCGACGGCGGAGACGATCTGGCCAAGCTCGTAGGCCGTAAGGGCGAGGTTCTCGACGCTCTTCAGGAGCTGACTCGGTTGGCTGTCCAGCAGTCGACCGGTGAGCGCAGCAAGCTGATGCTCGACGTCGCGGGTTGGCGAGCGAAGCGTCGTAGCGAACTGGGCAATCTCGGTGCCGAAGCAGCGCGCCGCGTGCTGGAATCGGGCGACCGTGAAGAGCTGACGCCGATGACCCCGTTCGAGCGCAAGATCGTGCACGATGCAGTCGCGAAGATTGCGGGCGTCGCCAGCGAAAGCACCGGAGTGGAACCGTCCCGTCGGGTGGTTGTCGTCAAGGCATAGCGGCGCTGCTCGATTCGTCGGTACACGAAACGATGGCCCTCACTTCGGTGGGGGCCATCGTCATATCTGCAGCTATTGTCCGCGGGCAAATGACACGTGTGTGATTCGACGTGGTCGCTGCGGGTGAGTTTGTTTTTTCGGCGATTTTGTAGATGCCTGGGCTGTACGGCGCTTTCGTCACTGTGACGGTTGAAGTTGTGGCTGCCTCCTGCCTGTTGGCAACCGCCGATCGAAGTCGAGCCGGGGTGTTGCCTCTGGTTTCACGTGAAACAGCGGTGACGGGTGGAAGGTGATCCGCCGATAAGGATCCGTTCGACTTGGTGGGTTTCGTCCGGCCTCCTGACAGCTCGGCACCGGTGCCGGCAAACTCGCACTCCCCATGCAGATCTGATCCAGAAAATTTGATGTGGCACCTACTCGCGATGTTTCACGTGAAACGGGTGCAGTGTGGGGTGAACAAAAATTAACGGCAGCACATAGTCAGGGGTCCTCGTCATGGTCCGTGCGAGATCAGCCGAATGCGGACGACGACGATTGGCGCTTGGATCTCGACGAGGTCCCCTGTGTACTGAGCAGCTGAGCCGATCGGGATACTCTTCGATCGTGGAGCCGCAGAAGTAGCCGAGAGCTGTTCGTGGAGCCTTGTGTTTGCGCGTCAACTGAGTGCTGCCCGCGAGCGGTCAGCACGGTCTCGAGTATGTCGGCCAATTTACGACGGGACATCTTTGATCCTGGAACATTCCGTTCGGGATGAGCTTCGTGCCTCGGCTCGGGGAGCAAGCCGCGGCCTCGCTGATTGCTGCTCGCTCCAACACGGTTAGCGCGTTATCGGGGCCCGCCGCCGCCGATTGCGGATCGATGTGGATCGAAGCCACTCGGCTTGCAAGGGATGCGGCGTTTCGCGATCGAGCGGTCAGGCGTGGCCGCGTCTGGATGTCGTCTATCCAAGTGATGTTTCGCCGTGATGGATACAACGTGTTGGCAAAAGCTGAAGTCGATGCGGTCGGCACAGAGGAAGCCACACCGTCCGGTCCGAGACGCCATCGTCATTGCAAGCCCTTCGTCGAGATGGCAACGACACGACAGGACGACCGAGGGCGAATTTTCCCGATCTATCCCCGTTTGTGGAGGAGGCCCAACCCCGAGTGGTGGCAAAGTTTCACGTGAAACACGGCAGCGTGCCGACGGGACTCAGATCGTCGAGAAGACGTTGAGCGAGAGGTCGGGACGTTCGGATGACTGATGCTCGCCGTCTTGCGGGCCGACGAGACTGGGAGCGACGAGGAGACCTCGTGGGAAGGTCAAGATGCCGCCGAACTTACACTCGCCGTCGTGCGTGCCGCCCGGGGTGCATCATCTGTCCGGGTTCCGGTTCGGGTATCCCTCCGGCTGGCTCAACGTCTAGTAACGCTGCAGGCATCGCAATGGAGACACAGCTCGGTTGATTACACCGACTTCGGTTTCACGTGAAACATCTCCGTGTTCGATCAGATCGGCCGGCCGACGGAATCAGATCCGGGGTCCGGCTGCGAGCTGAGAGTGTGTCGTCGCATCGGGCACCGGTCCGAAAAATTGGATGCGTTACCGCGAGCAGACGGATGATGGGCACTGCTCGAACAGATGGTGAGGCCATGGGTTCGAGTGCCTTCCGACACGCGACGGATACGCCCCAAGACACGAACCGTTTCACGTGAAACACCGAGTGGGCTACCGGTGTCAGCCGGCCCCGAAGTGCTCGGCAGAATGACCGGTGCGTCATGGACCCATCGTGTCGGCTTCGGTCATGGGAGACCACCTCCGCAGCGTGCGATCGATTGGTCGGTTGGGTAGCGATCACGCCGCTATCCAACTGAGGGCGCGCGTCGTACACCGTCGGTTGATCGAGGACAGATCTTGTATGTCTGCGCTCGATTACTCCTCATGAGGAATTGCGTACAGACGAGGCCAGTGTCGAGTGTCCGCACAGGACCGCCGACTGTCGTCCACCTTCGCACCGCTCGCGGGTGTCTCTGCTCGACGCTTCCCATCAAAGAGCGAGTGCAAACGAGAACACTGCCCGCCGTCCGGCACACCGGCCGCACTGGCCCCGTCAACCACCGGCTACCTTCGCACCGCTCGTGGGTGTCTCTGCTCGGCGCTTCCCGTTCAAGAGCCGAGTGCAAGCGAGGCCTTTGCCGATCGTCCAGCACACTCGCCGCACCGGACCTCCAACCGTCGTCCACCTTCATCCCGCCTGGGACGGCCGAGTGTTGGTGATGGGCGGAGAACCAGGCGAGGGAATCGACCGATCGACTCCGGTTCGGTGCCTCACCCCAACACATGGTCTCAATTCGTTAGTTTTCGCGATGTCGTTTGGCGTTCCGCGCCCCAGCGCGGGAAGATGTTTCACGTGGAACAAGAAGGCTCGGACACTGCCCATTTGATGTCGATTGCGGATCAGGTTTTCGGCGATCGAATCGATCTGGCCCAGAAGTATCACGACTCGCTGGCGACGGCCGGAGTGGAACGCGGGCTCATCGGACCCCGAGAGATTCCACGGCTCTGGGAGCGCCACATTCTTAACTGCGCGGCCATCGGCGAACTTATAGACGAGGGCGAGACGGTCGTCGATATCGGGAGCGGTGCGGGCCTGCCCGGAATCCCGTTGGCGATAGCGAGACCCGATCTTCGGGTGACCCTCGTTGAACCTCTGCTGCGGCGAACCGTCTATCTCGCCGAGATCATCGAAGAGCTCGATCTCAACGTTCTTGTTGTCCGCGGTCGCGCGGAACAGCCTGGGGTCAAGAAGGAAGCCGGCGGTGCCGATGTCGTGACGTCGCGGGCAGTCGCGCCGCTGGAGAAGCTCGCCAAATGGTCGCTGCCTCTGGTTCACGACAACGGACGCATGTTGGCGCTGAAGGGATCGAGTGCGGGCGAAGAGGTCGAGAGAGACCGGGCTTCCCTCACTCGGATGGGTGCTGGCAAGCTGGAGGTAGTGGAGTGCGGAGTGGACCTTCTACCCACTCCCACCATCGTCGTCAGAGCAGTGCGTCAGCCTCGAAGATCCAGTCGTCACTGAGGTTGCCGGCCCTGGAGTTCGAGCCGCAGACTCGTGAGTTCGGGGTTCGTTCCTGTCGCTCGTATCGAACACAGTCAGTTCCGCACTAAGGAGCACATATGTCGGGTGGGTCCGATCCCGCTGTTTCACGTGAAACAGCATCGAAGAAGAACGCGTCCAACCAGACCGGGTCGGCGGTGAAAAAGAGCTCCGACTTCGAGTACACCAACGCGATCTCGACCGACGACACCCCGATCGGTGCCGCGGCTCATCGAGCCAGTCAGGTTCTCCACCCGGGGTCGGTGTCACTCCCGAAGCCGGCGAAACGACGCATGCTGACGATCGCCAATCAGAAGGGCGGTGTCGGCAAGACCACCACTGCCGTGAACTTGGCTGCTGCGCTCGCACTGCAGGGACTGACAGTTCTGGTGGTCGATCTCGACCCTCAGGGCAACGCCAGCACGGCGCTCGGCGTCGAGCATCACTCCGGTGTGCCGTCGAGCTACGAGGTCCTCATCGGGGAAGTGAGAGCCAGGGATGCCGTTCAGCAGAGCCCGCACAGCGAACGCCTCTTCTGCATTCCGGCCACCATCGATCTTGCCGGTGCCGAGATCGAATTGGTGTCGATGGTGGCCCGAGAGGGTCGACTCAAGACAGCGCTGTCGGTCGAGGAGCTCGCAGGTATCGACGCAGATTTCATTCTGATCGACTGCCCGCCGTCGCTCGGACTGCTCACCGTCAACGCCTTGGTTGCGGCCACAGAAGTACTCATTCCGATTCAATGCGAGTACTACGCACTCGAAGGAGTGGGGCAACTTCTTCGAAATATCGAGCTGGTGCAATCGCATCTCAATCCCGAATTGCATGTCTCCACCGTGATCCTGACGATGTACGACGGGCGTACGAAACTGGCGGATCAGGTCGCCGAAGAGGTCCGTAAACACTTCGGTGACGCTGTTCTGCGAGCCGTCATCCCGCGCAGCGTCAAGGTATCCGAGGCACCCGGCTACGGCATGACGGTGCTCGACTACGACCCCGGTTCCCGAGGTGCCATGAGCTACCTGGACGCCGGACGAGAACTTGCCGCCCGGTCGGCCGGCATCGACGAAGCACGAAAGAAGTAATCAGATGAGCCAAGCACGTAAAGGCGGC
Source organism: Rhodococcus sp. PSi06 (assembly GCF_054960675.1). NCBI lineage: Bacteria > Bacillati > Actinomycetota > Actinomycetes > Mycobacteriales > Nocardiaceae > Rhodococcus > Rhodococcus sp. PSi06. Next base: position 178,719 of record NZ_JBHNYO010000007.1, on the reverse strand, counting down.
CTCGGTCGAGGTCTCGCCTCGCTCATTCCCACGGGCCCGGATGCCGGACCACGCCTCGGCAGCGCGGCAGCAGACGTCATCATCGGCGCGGACCGCAATGCCAAGGACAAGCCGGATACATCCACCAAGTCCAAGCGCGGTGCGTCGATCGACGACGCCACCGAGACGGCTACGGCACCCACACCGACCCCGCCGGTGCTCAATGGGGACGACCTCTCCCCCGTCGGTGCCGTCTACCGCGAGATTTCACCCGACCGTATCGAAGCCAATCCGAAGCAGCCCAGACACGTTTTCGACGAAGAATCCTTGGGCGAACTCGTGCACTCGATCCGCGAGTTCGGGCTCATGCAGCCTATTGTGGTTCGGTTGCTCTCGGGTTCTGCTGCTGCCGGGGACGCAAAATATCAGCTCGTCATGGGCGAGCGTCGGTGGCGTGCCAGTCAAGAAGCCGGCCTCGAAACGATCCCGGCGATCGTGCGCGAGACGGCAGATGACGCGATGCTGCGCGATGCATTGCTCGAAAACATCCATCGAGTACAGCTCAATCCTCTCGAGGAGGCGGCGGCGTATCAGCAACTCCTCGAGGAATTCGACGTCACCCACGAGGAACTCGCGGCCAAGATCGGCCGTTCGCGTCCGGTTGTGACCAACATGATTCGGCTGTTGAAGCTACCGATTCCGGTGCAGCGCCGGGTTGCGGCGGGAGTTCTATCGGCCGGTCACGCTCGCGCGCTGCTGTCGTTGGACGCAGGCTCGGATGCTCAGGAGTCGTTGGCTGCGAGAATCGTGGCCGAAGGGTTGTCCGTCCGCGCCACCGAGGAAGCGGTCACTCTCGCCAATCGGGAAGATGGAGCGAACCCGGAACCGGCACCTCGGCGCAAGCCGATTCAGATGCCGGGGCTTCAGGACGTCGCCGATCGACTTTCCGATTCCTTCGATACCCGAGTCACGGTCAGTCTGGGTAAGCGAAAAGGCAAGATCGTGGTCGAATTCGGGTCCGTCGATGACCTCGAAAGGATCGTCGACATGATGGAAGCTCAGAAGAAAAAGTAGCATCGTTTTTTCAGGACCAGACATACGCGGGTGAAACGTCACTGTGACGGAATTCGGCCAGGCGCGGTGCTGAACAAGCGAAGAACACACCAAAAATATTGTCTATCAACAATTTTCAGGAAATCGATCCGTACGAATGGTGACGTGGGCGAATCGCCTATTGTTGTCGAGGGGCGGATCGGCTCCTACAGAGAATTTCGCGTTGGTACGAATGCACGAAGGCTGAGGTAAGCGGTGTCGGCGATGGTGACCGGAGTGACACTCGGTTCGTTCGAGCATCTGCCGTCGCATTCGCGGCGCTGCAGCTTCTGGGTTCTCGATCCGGCGTCCGAAGATGCGACGGTAGACCTCGAGTTCGAGAACGAAGTGTGGTTGTCGACCATCATGCTCGAGTGGGGCTCATGTGGGCAGCTGCTGTCCCTCGACGGCAAGACCATCGGATGCGCGCTCTACTGCCCACCTCGTGCTGTTCCACGGGCGACGACGTTTCCGACGTCGCCCGTGAGCCACGACGCGGTGCTCTTGACACAACTACGGATCGAGTCTCCGGACGACGCCGATCTGCACTCGGCAACGTTGATTCAGGCGGTTGTAGGAGATCTTGTCAATCGCGGTGTTCGCGCCTTGGAAGCGTTCGGCATTCGGCACAACGCTGACGACGCGGCACCTGTGGTTCCGAACGCGACAGCACACGTGACGTGTTCGGCAGCGACGTGCATGATCGAAGCCGACTTCCTCGAGAAGGTGGGCTTCGAAGTAGTTGCACCCCATCACAGATTTCCGAGACTGCGACTCGAACTCGATCGAGACCACGGCTGGAAGCAGGACGTGGAATCCGCCTTGGAGCAGTTGCTCATTGCGGCCAGCATCTCGGTGGTCGACATCGAGCAGAAGTCGACCGTCGGCGCCCGTTGAGTTCAGGGACGATCGGCGGCGGCGAGTTCCTCGGCGAGCAATTCGGCGAACGTGAAGGTTCCGGTCGGCTGATCGTCCTGACCCAATAGGTACAGACGTTTGACGGAAATCAGAATTGCTTCGGCGATGATGTCGCGGTATCGCGGGTCGGACAGGACCTCGACGTCGGACTCGTTGGTGAGGTATCCGACGTCGATCTGAATGGTCGGCATGTTGGTCAGGCGCAACAGGTCCCAGGTTCGACCGTGGCTGCGGCAATCCAGAAGCGGTGTGCGCGCGACAATTTCGCGCTGCACATAGCTGGTGAGAACCTGGCCGATCATGGACGTAGAACCGTGCGAATTACCGAAGTGGAAACTGGCGACGCCATTGGCTACCGGACTGGTGCTCGATGCGCATCGTAGGGAGATCATCAGATCAGCTCCCCAGGCATTGGCGGTCTCGGCGCGGTCGGCCACGGAGGGATTGGTACCACGGGCGCGGGAGAGGAACGTATCCATTCCGGTCGCGGCCATGCGGCCCTCGAGGCGACTGGCCAAGTCCCACAGAATCTCCGATTCGGAGACGCGACCCAGTGGGCCGTCGACGATGCGTCCGGTGTCGGCGCCGCCGAGATCGGGATCGATGACGATGCGCTTGCCGGTCAACTGCGGTCCGGACTTACGGACGAGTTCTTCCTCGCTCATGGCGTGAGGTGATCCGCCGGTGACACGGGTTCCGAGGAGGTCGAGCGAACGCAACGTGGCCGGGCCGCAGATACCGTCCGGCGAAAGACCGATTTCGCGCTGGAAGGAAGACAGGCCTTCGTGGGTCCGAGGGCCGAAGAAGCCGTCGACGCGTTCGCTGTAGAAGCCCAAGTCCTGCAGACGTGTCTGCAGAGTGGCGACGTCGTCTCCGTACAGCGGGGCGGACAACTGGTAGATCAAGGTGCGGGCACCGAGATGGTACGACGCCTCCTTGAGGGCGCGGTACGTGGCCGGGCCGACGACGCCGTCGACCAACAGGCCGCGGTGCTGCTGGAATGCGCGTACGGCACCGCCGAGGGCAGCGTCGAAGACAGAGCCAGGAGCGGTCCAGTGACCGTCGTCCATCGGACCGGGCGGAACCACGGCCTCATGGAGAAAGCCGAGAGCCGACAGGGTGCCGCGGACCTCGGCGACGGCGGGTCCGGAATCGCCGTGACTGAGTTCCTGCATCCTCGAAAGCCTCCAGATCATTCCGACTAGACCGCATCCCGATGCGGCTGATGTGCTGACGCTGGGCATCGGCACATCAGATGATTGTCGCAGAAAGACTGCCTTCCGCTGCAATCCACACGATTCGGAGGTGAATCAGATAACGCCTTCGAGGTCCTTGAGCAGCGCGGCCTTGCCCTTTGCGCCGACGATCTGCTTGATCGGCTTGCCACCCTGGAAGAGGATGAGCGTCGGAATCGACATCACTTTGAAGTCACGGGCGGCCTGCGGGTTGGCGTCGATGTCCAGCTTGGCGATCGTCAGCTTGTCCTTGTGCTCGGCGGCAATCTCCTCGAGAACCGGTGCGACCATCTTGCACGGGCCGCACCAGGTGGCCCAGAAATCGACGAGAACGGGCTTCTCGCTCGTCAGCACGTCGTCGGCGAACGACGCGTCGGTGATGGTGACTGTGCTCTTGTCGTCGGACATTTCTATCTCCTCGATGTGTGAAGCGGTATATGGGTGAGAGCTGGTCAGGCGTTGACGACGTCGACCGGCTGATCGGCGTGCTCGAGCGTGTTGGTGGTGATGTCGCCTTGCTCGGCCAACCAACGCTCGGCGTCGATCGACGCGGTACATCCGGTTCCGGCAGCGGTGATCGCCTGCTGGTAGACGTGGTCGACGAGGTCGCCGGCGGCGAAGACACCCTCGACAGAGGTGGCCGAGGTGGGGGACGCGACCTTGACGTAGCCGGCGTCGTCGAGCTCGACCTGACCCTTGACCAGTTCGTTGCGGGGGTCATGACCGATGGCGACGAACATTCCGGTCACGTCCAGTGTCGTCTTCTCACCGGTGACGGCGTGCTCGAGTGCGATTCCGGTGACACTGGTCTCGCCCAGAACTTCGAGGACCTTGGTATCGGTGAGGAACCGGATCTTGTCGTTGTTCTTGGCCCGCTCGAGCATGATGCGCGACGCGCGGAACTCGCTGCGGCGGTGCACGATTGTGACGCTGCGGGCGAACCGGGTGAGGAAGGTGGCCTCCTCCATGGCAGAGTCGCCGCCGCCGATGACGGCGATGTCCTGGTCCCGGAAGAAGAAGCCGTCGCAGGTTGCGCAGGCGCTGACGCCACGCCCCAGCAGCTTCTCCTCGCCCGGGATCGACAGGTAACGCGCTGCGGCACCCATGGCCAGAATGACCGCGCGAGCCTGGTAAGTCTCGCCGCCCGCGGACACGGTCTTGATCGGACCGGTCAGATCGAGCTCCTCGACGTCCTCGGTGCGGATGTCGGCGCCGAATCGCTTCGCTTGCTCGCGCATCTGCTCCATCAGATCGGGGCCCATGATTCCCTCACGGAACCCGGGGAAGTTCTCGACCTCGGTGGTCGTCATGAGTGCCCCACCGAACTGGGTTCCCTCGAACAGGATCGGCTCGAGCTCTGCGCGGGCCGCGTAGACACCGGCGGTGTAGCCGGCCGGTCCCGAACCGACGATGATGAGATCGTGAACCTTGGGGGTACTCAATGGAGACCTTCCGATCTTGTGCGGCGTGTGCTGGCCGTCGACAGCCGAGTGCTGGTGCACCTGCCGGTCGACGTACATCTGATCAACACCACCCTAGAGGGAGTTGTTCCCCGCAGAGAGATGTGTCAGCCGATATCGCGCCGCGTCAGGACATCGGGGTTGTTCGCACCGCAGTCGTTGCCCACGGCCAGGGCGATGAACTGGGCCGGCCGAGCGCCTGCCAAGACCAGAAGCGTTCCGTCCAGGCCGTCGACCCTGACCTGACTGGATCCGAGAACCTGCGTTGCCGGATCGACATCGTTGGCCGCGAGGCAGGCCGCCAAGTCGGCTGGGTCCGACAGAACTCCGGAATCCCGCTTGCCGAGGATGCTCAATGCGAAACCGGAATCGAGGTCGGTAGAATCGAGGACCATCGATCCCGTGGGTGCCGGTGCGGGTACAGGTTCTGCAGCGACCGACTCGGCTGCGTCCGGCGTGCGCCACACGGCTGCGACGACGACCGAACCCACAGCGAGAAGTGCTGCGGCAGCAGCGATTCCGATGACCATGGGACGCCGTCGAGATCGCAACGGAACGACAACCGGGTCGGTGGACTGCTCGATCGAATGGACCGTGCGGTCGATCTGCTCGATCACGTCCGGCGGAATCGGCAACGTCCCGGTGGTGTCCTCGCCCACCTCCTGCAGTCGAGCCGACACCGCGTCGAGACCGGCGAGGATTTTCATCGACTCCTCGTCACGGCGAACCAGCGGCCACAGTCGCCTGCTGACGTCCTCGGGCAGGGCGTCGCCATGCAGATCGGCCAGCAGCTCCGGTGAGTACGGGGCATCGGGTAGCGAGTCGGTGCTCGACGACACGTTCCTGCCTCCCTTCGCCGAATCTGCTTTCTCTCTCACACGATATAGACGCGAGAGGTCTAGATTCGGTTCCCCGCGTCTTTCAAGTAGGCAAGTTGCGTCGACAGTTTCAGTCGGCCACGGGCGCAGCGGCTCTTGACGGTCCCGGTCGGAACGCCGAGCAACGCGGCCGCGTCGGCCACGGAGTAGCCCTCCATGTCCACTATGACGACGGCTGCCCGCTGGTCGGACGGGAGCGTCATCAGAGCCTGCCGAACCAGAATGGTGGTCTCCGTCTCGGAGATGCGATCCCTGGGAGACGCTGGTTCCTGGCTTTCGTTCTCGCTCAACGGAACCGAGGGCCGGGCCTTGTTACGGCGGATCCGATCCAGGCAGGCGTTCACGACGATTTTGTGCAACCAGCTGCGTACGGCAGCGTCGGCACGAAACGACCCGGCCGTGCGATGCGCGGATAGTAGCGCCTCTTGCAGAGCGTCGGAGGCATCCTCGGCGGTGTAGCTCGTGCGACGAGCCGTCAGCCACAGATGCTCGTGGTGTCGGTAGATCAGTGTTGCGAATGCATTCGGTTCCCCGGCCGCATGAGCAGCCAGAAGTTCCGCATCCGTGCGCTCCCCTAGCGCCGAATCGATACGTTCGGTCATACGAAAACGGCTCCCCCCGTGTTAACGCATTGGGGGGAGCCTAGGCCATGGAGACCGTGAAGTACGAAACGAACCGGTATTGCGTACCGAGCGTCGGGTCTAGGAGTCGAAACCGATCCCGGAGATCGAGGTGGCGATGCGGCCACCCTGTTCTCCGAGTGTGGTGATCCACACGAGCACGTTGCCGGTGGGCTCGGCGTCGTTCAGCGGGATGTCGGTTCGGCCGTTCTGAAGAGTGGCTTCACCGAGCAGGGTGGTGTCGCTCAGGCTCGGAGAATCGTTCGGAGCGGACCTGATCTCGACGACGGTTCCCGGTGACGTCGATTCGATCCACGCGTTCGTCAGCGCCGTGGACGGGATCGTCACGAGCAGACCGACGCCGTTCTTCAGGGCCGGGAACTGCTGGAAGTACGAATCGGTCGTCCACGCCGTGCTGGGGTCGTTGTCGGTCGCGTTGGACGCCGTGCCGGGGTTGTCGGCCGAACCCTGAGGCGAGAAGACACTGACGCCGTTCAGGGCAACGGGCCCGCCCGTCTGAGCAGGAGGTGCCGCGGTATCGCCGACGGGTGGTGCCGCGGCCGGCGTGGTGAGGCCGAATTCCTGACTGTCGAGAGGGGCATCCGAGCTGTCACCGGCAATCGAGGTGAACAGCCAGTAGCCGGCGAACGCCAGGATGATGACCGTCAAGGCACCGAGAATCGCGATCGCGATGTTGGTGCGGGTCGCCTTGGCCTTCTCGGCGGCGAGCTCTTCGGGGTCGGCGAGCGAGTGCCCGCTGGCCCCCGGTGCGCGCTGGCCCAATCGAAGAGCAGGCATCAAATCCGTCTTGTCGTTGACGACGGCTGCCTGATCGAGGACGTGCTGGACGGTGGCGGCGGTACGGATGCCACTGTTCTGTTCGAGCGCCCGCACGGCGACGGCCGAAATCTCGAACGGAACGTCGGGACGAACCTGCCTGGGCTCGAGCGGCGCGCCCTTGTCGTCGCGGTCGGCCGGACGCATGCCGCCGACGCTACGAGCCGGAGCTTCGTCGCCGGATACCACCGATCCGCCGGTGGTGTCGGACAGCGGCCATTTGGCCGTGATCAGGGCATAGAGCATGGCACCGAGACCGCGGACGTCCGAACTGGGATCGGCGTCGGCCAGAGTGGCCGGGAAAGCGAGGACGGCGTTGCCGCTCGAGCTGATGCGCACGCGATCGGGGTGATCGATCGACAGAGCACCGCCGCTGCGGTGTGCTGCCTCGGCTGCGGCAGCGAGAACCTTGATCGCACGTGCAGCTCCGGTGGGCGCAGGCACGGTGTCGGCCATCTCGCGCAGCGATCGGCCGGGCGTCCATTCCGCGACGACGATGCCGCCCGAGCTGCCGCGCACCACGTCGAGCACACGCGCGAGGCCGGGAGAGTTGATCCGACCCAGGCGCAGCGTACGCGACAGGATCGCCTGCGGGCCCTCGGTGCGGTCGTTGGGTGACGCGGTGGACTGCTGGTCGGCATCGACGAACGTCAGTGCTACCTCGCGGTCCAGCTTGACGTCGTGGGCCTGCCAGAACTTCAGTCCACGTGCGCCGCCGTGCGGAGCCAGCAGTCGATACCGACCACCGGCAACAGAGGCACCGGGAATCAGCGTCGGGCCGCGCAGCGTCCGCTCGGGGGCAGCCGGGACGGCGGTGGTGGCGTCGGACTCGTCGGTTGCGGTCTTCTTATCGGTAGCAGCCTTCTCGTCCTTGGCGGTCTTCTTGTCGGTCTTTTCGACGGCCGTCGTGGCGTCGTCGGAATCGGACTTCTCGGAAGAGGGACTCGAACCCTCGTCCGGAGTCTTCTGCTCGGTAGGGCTCTCGACCGGCAGATCTGCTTTCGAGATCGAGATGGTCTTGTCGGTCGGGCGCGAGGCCAGGGCGGCCTTGGAGATCGATATCGTCGGATCGGCCGGCTTCGTAGCGGGCTTGTCGGTTGCAGTCTTGTCGGCGGCAGTCTTCTCGCCGGCGTCGGCTTTCTCCGTCGATTCGACAGCAGTGGTCGACTTCTCGTCGCCCTTGTCGGAATCAGCAGCAGTTTTCGGTGCTTCCGACGACGACGGAGCGGCGGCCTTGGACGGCTTCACAGTCGAGGACGGAGTCTTGGGCTCGGCCTTCACACTCTCGGCGCGGTCCTGGGTGTCGACTTCGACTCCGCCGCTCGTTCGGTCGGCTTCGTTTGCTGGAGACTGTGCCGGCCCCCCAGCAACATCGTCGTCGGTCACTGTCACTCCTTCAGGCGAATATGCCCACTGTTGTTCTGCAAACGGTCGACCCGTGTGAGCGTGTGCCCCCGGGTGCCGAGGACCAGGGTACGGGAGCCGATCCCGCGCAGTGTCCCATGTGGGCTCGGTTCGAATAACAGGAATCACGCCGGTTTCTGCAGCGGCCAGATCTGCGTCCCGGTCGGCGGGCGCACCGCGGAATTTACGAACTAGCCGGCTCAGGGCGACGGTGACCGCAAGAACCTCGGGAATCTTGCCGAACCACAGAATCGAGAACGTGATGCCGAGCATGATGACGGCGTCGATCGCGACGCGGATGAAGTTGCCGATCCAGCCGTTCGTCAGGGCATCGAGCCCGAGGATCCGGTCGATCGCGAGCATCGCCGCGCCGCCGGCCAGCGAGGCGATGAGGACCAGCCAGATGGTTTTGCCGACGTTGGCCATCCGCAGGTTGCCCAGGCTCTTGTGCAGCAGGTATCCGCCGATGATCGCGCCGACGGTGTACCCGAGACCGGTGGCCGTTCCCAGAAGCAGCACCACCTGTTGGGGCGAGGACGCAATGATCGGCGCGAGCAACGACAGACCGATCTTGACGGCGGTGATGCCGAGGATGATCCAAGTGGGCGTCCAGGCCTTCTCGCGGGCGTAGAAGACGCGCAAGTGGATCAGGACGAGGGCGTACGGGATGAGCGAGAAGGCCGACCAACTCACGGCCTCGCCGAGCCGGGGCGCGACGTCGGCGAACCGGCCGAAGCCGTAGAGCGCCTCACCGACCCACGGCCCCGCGAACGTCAGGAACACCACGATCGGAACCAGCGTCACCATCGTCAGACGGGTGGCGACGGAGAGGTCGTCGACCACCGAGGGCGTGTCACCGTTGGCGGCGTTGCGGCTGAGCCTGGGCATGATGGCCGTCAGCACGGTGACGCCGAGGATGCCGTACGGCAACTGCAGCACGATCCAGGCCTGCGAGTAGATCACGTTGCTCGCATCGTCGGTGCCCGACGCGATCCTGGTGGCCACGATCAGGCCGATCTGGCTGATGACGACGTAGAGCACGATCGCGGCTGCCATCGCGCCGAACTTCTTCAGGCGCTCGTCGAAGCCCCACAGCGGGCGCAGATCGATGCGCTCGCGGCGAAGCGCCGGGATCAGCGCAACGACCTGGGTGACCACACCTGCAGTCACGCCGAGGCCGAGAACGAGGATCTTGGGGTTGCTCATCTCGACCGTGTTCAGGGTGATCTCGCCCGGGACGAAGGGGTACAGAGCGAACACGCCGAGCACGATCAGATTGTTGAATACCGGTGCCCATGCACCGGGCTTGAAGTTCTGCCGGGTGTTCAGCACCGCGGTGAGCAGGCCGGAGAGCCCGTAGAACATCAGCGCTGGCAGCACCAGGTAGGTGAACGCGATGGTCAGGTCCTCGTTGACCTTCGGATCGCCGTCGAGCATCAGCCGCGCGAGCAGCGGGGCTGCGACGGTTGCCGCGAGCGCTACGGTGCCGAGCAGTGCGACCGCGATGGTGAACAGGCGTCGCACGAAGTCGCGGCCGCCGTCGGCGTCCTCCTGCTCGGCCCGCACCAGCACCGGAACGACGATGGCACCCAGGACGGCACCCAGGACCAGCTCGGAGATCATGTTCGGCAGGATCGTCGAGACCGTGAACGCGCTGGCGATCGCGGGGCCGAGAGTGGCCGTCATGGCGACCTGCTTGGCGAATCCGGTGATGCGGCTGACCAGTGTCGCTACCGCGATCGAGCCCGATGCGGCCAGCAACGACTTCTGGGGCCTGGGCTCGGGTTGCGGTGCAGGTCCGGTCTCGCCCGGAGGAATCCTCGTCGGCGGTACCGTCCCCGACGGCGGCTGGGGATAGTCCTCGTCACGGAACCGCGGAATGAGCTGGGTGACCGCGTCGTCGGCTGCCGGCTGACCGTCGAGCGGGGGCGGTGCCGGATACGAGCGCATCTCCGGAGGTGACTGCCGCTCCCACGGCGCGGATCGCGGTGGCGTCGTACGCCGGAACACCTGTGCTGCGGGCATACGCGACCTCGGCAGGTCCCCGTCGTACGGGACGTTTCCTGTCATGGTCTCTCGTACCCTTCGTCGGCCGGGTCGGGTTGGCCTCTGAATCGATGCCAGAGTCGTCGACCTGCAAGTAACAGTAGGAGAGCGCCGGCGCAGGCGGTAATTATGGCGAGCGCCTGACCGTACGCGTTCGACCGTACGGACACCGTGGACACTTCGCCGAGCCTGCTGCCGTCGAGTGTGGTCACGGAGAAGTCGACCGACAGATTGCGGGTGTCGTCGACCTCGGCCGGGATGGTGATGGTTCGTGATCCGCGAGCGGGGAGCTGGGTGATACCGACGTCGCTGATGGTCATTTCCGGGGGCGCATCGACCCGAAGCAGCACGTTGACCGGTATCGGCAGGTCGTTGCGCGCGACCAGTAGCAACGGGCTCTGCTCGGAGGCGAGCGTGTACACGCCGCCCGGTGCCAACACGGTCACCGATCCGTAGATGGCGTCGATGCCGAGCCTGGTAGCGGCAAGCCGGGTGAATGCTGTGGTGCCGGTCTTCTCGGCCATCGAACTGGCTCGGCCCGCCGTGGATAGCGCGCGCAGCATATCCTCGCGTAGCGGCGCTGTGAACAGGCGCGGGGTGAGTGCCGACTGCGGGTCCTCGACCAGCGACTGCATCAGGGTCTCGATCCGAGCGCTCTGCGAGCGCACCAGCCCGATGGTGCCGGTATCGAGTTCGGTGGCCGCATCGATGCTGCTCACGGGAGTTCCCGAGGTGGGCTCGGCCAACAGTTGCGACAGCGGGCGGGGCGTCGCCAACCCGGAACGCAGCAGTGAGGACACCGTGGACAGAATCGCCGACGGCTCGTCTCCCCCGGCCGTCCAGTACTGCGGCGGCGCGACGGTGACAGTGCGCCCGGGCCGATCGGCACCGACGAGAGCGTGGAAGTTGACGGCTCCGAGAGCGTCCTGCAGGCGTGCCGTACGGGAGTCCGTATCGAGGTCGTAGCGCTGATTGTCGGGAGTGAGGGCAGGTGTGGAGGGGGTGGCTCCCACGCCGGCCAACGCGGCTGCGGTGGCCGAATCGTAGTGGGCGGCGGCGAGAGTCGGTTGGCCCTCGGACGACTGCGTTCCGGTCGGAGGAACATTCGTCGAGAGCAGCTGAGCCATCGGTGCCGATGTCGGCGGGCTGATGCTGTTGTCTGCGACCAACACGGTTCCGCTGCCCGCCGAGCGCAGCGCGTCGGCAGTGTCGGCGTCCACGCCCCCGGTGCTGCTCCAGGTGAAACCGCGGGTCGAGGTGATACCCAGGATGCCGTCGACGACGTCGGCAGGGGTGGAGATCGCGCCCTGGATCAGCGAGGCGTCACCGATGTCGGCTACCGCCCCGAGGTCGGTCTGCGCGAACGGCATCGCCGTCACGCAGGTGCTCGACGCGATGGCTTCGAGGCGCGCGAGCCACGCGGTTGCCGCTGCGCTCCCGGTTCCGTCGCGGGCCGTGCTGGCGGGATCGGCGGGGTCGTCGACGACGAGGTAGCCGCGGGTCATGTTCGAGACCGTGACCAGCAGGTCCGGGTCGATACCGATACACAGGCTCGACGCCAGGTTGCCGTCCGGATCGAGTCCCGGTTGCGTCGCGAATTCCACGGCCTTGAGCAGCGTGTCGAGTCGCCCGCCCGAGGCGAGCTCGCCGGCCAGCTCGTCGTCGATCAGCCGCACTCGCTCGTCGACCGAGCCCGGTAATCCGGCGGCCAAGCGCGGAATGTCGGCCAGTGGCCACAGCACGGTCATCGCGACGGGGTTGCGTGTGTTGGGAGGCAGCGGCATCGCGTCCGGAGCAGCGGGGTCCGTGTCGCCCGGATTGCGGGGCAGGCCGACGACGGGGAGCAGGAAGCGGGCGTCGTCGAGTCGTGCGGTTCCGCCGTACTCGGGTGTGCCGTTGACGTTGAGCAGCAGCGGGTAGACGCCGGGTGCCTCGATCCCGAGCGAGGGCTCGGTGCTGCCCCGCAGTTGCATCGACAGGTCGAACTGCCGGCTCTCGTCCTTCTCCAACGACTGCGCCACAGTGACGAAATCGCCGACGCGGTCGAACCGTTCCTGGTCGAGGGTCAGCGAGGTCCGCAGGCCGGACGCGGTATCGATGGCCCCCGATGCCTGCAGGCGAACACTCACATCGTCGACGCGGCGGTCGCCGGTGTTCTTCACCGTGGCCCGAACGGTCACGAAGGGGTCGCTACTGGTGGTGACGGTCGACGGGGCGACGGTTTCGACGCTCAGAGTCAGAAACGGATTGCCGGACTGCGTCCTCGGAGTGTCCGGCACGGCACTGGTGGTTTCGCTGGCCTCGCCCGCGGAGGCATCGGGTTGGGCTGTGGCGGTGGGGAGCTGCGTGGGCATTGCCGCTGCGACGCCGACGGCCGGTGCGACCGCAAGGAGAAACGAGGTCAATGCGGCGGCAGTGACCTTTCGAGCCCGCACGATCACTTCTCGCCGGGGGTCGGTGCGCTCGAGTTCCCGGTGTTTGCGTCGCCGGTATTCATGTCTTCGATGAGTCGGGTGGCGATTGCGGCCAGTTTGCGTTCGTCTGCGTAGGCGAGCCGTGACGGCAGTTCGCTCAGCGGTACCCAGGCGACTTCGGTGACTTCCAGGTCTTCGTCCGAGAGCTCGCCGCCGAGGAATCGCAGCAGGTAGTGGTGGACGGTCTTGTGGACGCGTCGGCCCTCGGTGACGAACCAGTAGTCGATGCTGCCGAGCGACGCCAAGACGGTTCCGCGGATTCCGGTCTCCTCCGCCACCTCGCGCATGGCCGTCTGTTCGGCGGTTTCGCCCTGCTCGATATGACCCTTGGGCAGGGACCAGAGCAGCCGTCCCCGACGGTCGGTGCGTCCGATCAGGGCGGCGCAGCGGGTGGCGGGCGGACCGTCGAGGCCGTCGACCACCAGGCCGCCTGCGGAGGTTTCGCGGACGGTCCGCAGTTTGGGTGCTTCGGTGTCGGCGCGTGCCTGACGCCGCCGCGGGTTGCGGCGACTCCTGTTCGATCGTTCGGCAGCAGACACCCGATCCATACTAGTTGCCCTTGCGCACTCTTCGACCGTGCCGCACCGCGGTCAGTGGCCGAGACAATCGAGTCCCCGCTGCGCCAGTAGGCTCTTGCACCGTGGCCGATCAGTCCCTGTCCTCCGTTTCCGCCGAGCAGACCGATGCCCGCCGGGAGAGGTTGCTGGCGGGAGCCGCGGTGACGCTGCGTGAACTCGCACCGGTGTTGACTCCGCTCGGTGCCCTGTTCGCGGCCGCCGGACACGAGCTGTATCTCGTCGGCGGCACGGTGCGCGACGCTGTGCTGGGCCGACTGGGAACCGACCTGGATTTCACCACCGACGCCAGGCCCGAGGACGTGCAGGCGATGCTGTCGGGTTGGGCGGATCATCAGTGGGACACGGGCATCGCGTTCGGCACGATCAGTGCGGCCAAGGACGGTCAGCAGATCGAGATCACCACCTACCGCACCGATTCCTACGACCAGGTGTCCCGGAACCCCGAGGTGCAGTACGGCGACACCCTCGACGAGGATCTCGTTCGACGCGATTTCACGGTCAATGCCATGGCCGTACGTCTGGGCGCGGACGGCGTGCAGGAGTTCGTCGACCCACTCGGCGGGATGGACGCATTGCTCGAAGGTGTGCTCGACACGCCGTCGGCACCGGAGGTCTCGTTCGGCGACGATCCCCTCCGCATGCTGCGTGCTGCGCGTTTCGTCTCGCAACTCGGATTCTCACTGATGCCTCGCGTGCACCGGGCCATCGAGGACATGGCGGATCAGATCGACCGGATCACGGCCGAGCGCATCCAGGTCGAGCTGGACAAGCTGATCCTCGGCGCGCACCCGATCGACGGTATCGACGTGATGTGCGAGACGGGTCTGGCGCAGCGAATCATTCCCGAGGTTCCCAACATGAAGCTCGAGATCGACGAGCACCATCAACACAAGGACGTCTACACGCACTCGCTGACTGTGCTGAAGCAGGCCATCGATCTCGAGGACGGCGATCCGGACCTCGTATTACGTTGGGCTGCACTGCTTCACGACATCGGCAAGCCCGATACCAAGCGCAACGAGCCCGGCGGTGGAGTGAGTTTTCACCACCACGAGGTCGTCGGTGCCAAGTTGGTGCGAAAGCGGATGCGCGCCTTGAAGTATTCCAAGAAGATGATCGAGGACGTCTCGCATCTGGTGTTCCTGCACTTGCGTTTCCACGGCTACGGCAAGGGTCAGTGGACGGACTCGGCCGTCCGCCGCTACGCCACCGATGCCGGCGAGCTACTTCCCAAGCTGCACAAGCTGGTTCGGGCGGATTCGACCACCAGGAACAAGCGTCGAGCGGCCGCCCTGCAAGCCACCTACGACGATCTGGAGGAGCGGATCACCCGCATCGCCGAGCAGGAGGACCTGGCGCGAGTACGTCCGGACCTCGACGGCAACGCGATCATGGAGTTGCTGAACATCCCGGCCGGACCCGACGTGGGCAAGGCGTGGAAGTTCTTGAAGGAGCTCCGGCTGGACCGTGGACCCCTCTCGCGTGAGGAAGCCGAACGGGCGTTGCTCGAGTGGTGGCCTACGCACTAGCGCGTCCCGCGCGCACAATGAGCGAAGCTCGGGAAGTTACACCACGTCAGCGCGGTGCGCGCCGGGTGTTGAGCACCGCTGCGGCGAAGCCGACGGCGTAGATTCCTGCTCCGACGAACACCAGCGCGTGCGCAGTGGGATCCTGGCTCAGCTCGGTGGCGTCGGGACCGACGGCGAAAGCGGCGGCCGCGAGGGCACCGACGAACGCCACGTTGAACACGGTGTCCTGCAACGCGAAGACACGCCCTCGATGGGCGTCGTCGATCTCGATCTGCATGGCGGCATCGCCGCTGAGTTTGACGGTCTGCCCGGCGATGCCGAGGAGGAAGGCTCCGATCAGCAAGCTGGTCTGGGTGAGGCCGGAGACGGCACCGACCTGCGCGGCGATCGCGAGCACGAGGGCAACCGCGATGGTGCGGGTGCGTCCGAACCGCGGGATGGCGAACGGAGCGATCACGGCAGCAAGGAACATGCCGGTGGCCGTGGCCCCGACGGCGATGCCGAAGCCGGCGAGCCCGCCCGGCAGGGAACTCTGCGTGGTCTCGCGCAGCACCAGCACCATGATGAGCGTGTTGATCCCGAAGACGATCCGGTGCGCCCCGATGCCGATCATCGCGGTGGTTACCCCCGGCGACTCCCACACGGCAAGGGCGCCCGATTTCAGCCCGGCAGCAACATCTTTCAGTGGATTCTCGGGCCGTTCGTCGGTGTCGGGACCGAGGGATCGCGGCCGGAACCGTGCGGCGGCGACGGCACCGATCACCGATCCGGTCGCCGCCAGCCCGACGGCGACGCCCGAGCCGAGATCCCCCGCTCCGACGACGCCGATCACCGCGACCGCGAGGCCGGCACCGGCCGCCGCGAACCCGGAGCCGACGGTGGCCAGTACCGAGTTCATCGGGACCAGCCACGATTGCCGCACCACGTGCGGCAAGGATGCCGACGCGCCCGCCAGGACGAATCGACTGAGTCCGACGGTGGCCAGAGCCAACAGCAGCAGCGGTGTTGCGTCGACCCCGGAGCACAGCAGCATCGCGGTCGCGGTGATGAGAGCGATGCGAACGACGTTGGCCCACAACAGAACCGATCGACGATCCCAGCGATCGAGCAATGCGCCGGCGAAAGGACCCACGAGTGAGTACGGGACGAGCAACACGGCGAACCCGGCGGCGATCTCGGCCGGATTCGTCGCGCGCTCGGGATTGAACAGGATGGCACCACTGAGTGCGGCTTGGAACAATCCATCACCGAACTGACCGGCGAACCTGACGGTGGTGAGCTTGCCGACTCCCGGGGACTGACGTAGGCGGGTACGGAAGGAGGCGTCGTTCACCGACGGGACTCTATCCGCCGACGCTCACACCGATACTGCGGGCTTACCGGCCTTCCACCATGCGATGGTGGCGGCGGTGCCGTCGCGCAACGGGGTGGGCTGCAGGCCGAGAACGCGCTCGCTGCGGCTCGAATCGAGAATGTAGGGGTAGCGGAACTGGTAGAGGGTGTCTCCCAGTTCCTTCATCGGCCCGGGGATCACGCCGAGAACCTGCATGACCCAGGGTGGTACGAAGCCGACCTTCGGCACGGGCACGTGCGCTGCTGCCGCGTACATTTCGACCATCTTCCGCTGGGATACGGCCGGAGCAGTAGGCGCATGCAAGACGGTGTTCCAGGTGGACGGGTTCGCGGCTGCGGCGATCATGGCCGCTGCGAAGTCGGGCACATACGTGAAGGAGTGCGGTAGGTCTGCGGCACCGATCAGTCGAACCGTCTTACCGGCGAGCACATTGGCGATCACTCGGTCTCCCATGTGGGAGGTCAGCACCCTCGGGCCGTAGAAGTCGGATGCGGCGACGCTGACGGTCGGCGTCGCGTGACGATCGCGTGCCGCCAGCAGCTGGGTGCGTACACCGAGTTTCCGGAACGTTGCGGTGCGAGGTGCATCCTCGCGAATGGGTCCGTCGATTCGGCCGTAGGCGTAGAGGCTCTCGGGAAATGTCACGATCGTGCCGGCGGCGGCGTCGAGAACCCGCTTCTCCATGGCCTCGAGCTTCTCGCGCCACACCTTGTCCTCGTAGGCGACGTGGGTGCAGTGGTAGATGGCGGTCGCTCCGTCGAAGTGAGGTCCGAGGTCGTCGGACTCGATGTCGACCGATCGCCGTTCGACGTTCGGGTGCAGTGGTCCGCTGCCGGAGCGGGTGAGGACGCGAACCGAACGGCCCTCGGCGGCAAGCTGTTCGGCGACTGCCCAGCCGACGGGCCCGGCACCGGTGACGACGTGAAGTTCTGACATGGCTACTCCGTTTCTGTGAACGAGAGCGGTGCTCTCTGTTGTATCGAGTGTGCACCCTTGGTCGGATAAATGCAAGAGCACTGCTCTCGGAAAAGAGCGGGAGTTACAGTAGCGAGCATGGCGAGCACCCCACGCACCCGAGCCCGCGCCCAGACACTGAGCGACATCACCCGCATCGGACGCGAACACCTGGCCGCGGACGGTGCCGCTGCCCTGTCGTTGCGCGCGGTCGCCCGAGACCTGGGCGTCGTGTCGTCGGCGGTGTACCGCTACGTCTCCAGCCGAGACGAACTCCTGACGTTGCTCGTCGTCGATGCGTATTCCGAGCTGGGCGACGAAGTGGACGCCGCCGTGGCCGCGGCGGACGGTCCAGGCAACAAGTTCCGTGCATTGAGCCGGACGGTACGTCGGTGGGGGCTGCGTGAGCCGGCCCGCTACGCGCTCCTGTTCGGCAGCCCCGTTCCCGGCTACCACGCGCCTGCCGAACAAACGACCGGCCCGGGTACCAGAGTGATCACCACGCTGGTCACAGTCCTGCACTCGGCCTGGACGGTCCGTCGCCCGGACATCGCACCGGCCCCCACCGAGTTGACCTCGCTGCACGTCAGTTTCGACGACATCCGCGCCCAGATGGAGATGAACCTGTCCGACGACCTCATCGCCCTGGGCGTGATGGTGTGGGCGTCACTGTTCGGTGCCGTCAACTTCGACGTGTTCGACCAATACGGCGCGACGACCTTCGCCGATCGCGACGCGCTGTTCGAGTTCCAGTTGGGAATTCTGACCAAGATTGCCGGGCTCGAATAGGACCGAGGACTGGCCGTCGTGCTTGTGCCACATCCGACGGTGCGCGGTGCCACAATGGCTATCGTGGCAACGCATGCGGAGGAACCCGAGGACCAGACGGCGTCGGCCTTGCGCGATGTCAGGCCCGGCAGTCTGTTGGTGTCGTCCATCGAACTGGTGGAGCCCACGTTTCGGCGCACCGTCATCTACATCATCGAACACAACGACGCGGGCAGTCTCGGCGTCGTGATCAACCGTCCCAGTGAGACCGCGGTGCAGAACGTGCTGCCCGACTGGTCCGAGCTCGCTGCCAAGCCGCAGGCGCTGTACGTCGGCGGTCCGGTCAAGCGTGATTCGGCCCTGTGCCTGGCGACGCTACGAACCGGGGTGTCGATCGACGGCGTTCCCGGATTGCGTCGCGTCGACGGCCGAGTAGTGATGGTGGATCTCGATTCCGATCCCGCAGACATCGAGCCACTGGTCGAGGGAGTGCGCGTGTTTGCCGGCTATTCGGGGTGGACGTTCGGTCAACTCGAAGGAGAACTCGACCGCGAGGACTGGATGGTGTTGTCCGCCTTGCCGTCCGATGTGATCGGCCCGGCCCGAATCGATCTGTGGGCGCACGTACTGCGTCGTCAGCCGATGCCGTTGGCGCTGCTCGCGTCCCACCCGATCGATGTCGAACGTAATTAGTGAGCGAACGGCCGATCCTGGGAGTGTCCTCCTGATTTCAGGCCATCGATCACCTCGTCGACGGCGACACACAGCATTCGGCCCAGGTCTGCGCTGAAGCCCTCTCGCACGACGATTCGCAGTACTGCGACATCGGTTGCGTTGTCGGGCATCGTGTATGCCGGCACCTGCCAGCCGCGGGCGCGCAACTCGTGGGACACGTCGAACACGGTGAAGTTGCAATGCTCTTTCAGCATGAACGAGAGCACCGGAATGGCCGATCCATTGGTGACAACCTCGATGTCCGGGTGCTTCTCGAGGTGTCGGCTGACGCGAACAGCGGTGTCGCGCAGAGCTTTCATGATGTCGGTGTAGCCGGAGCGGCCGAGGCGCAGGAAGTTGTAGTACTGGCCGATCACCTGGTTGCCCGGTCGGGAGAAGTTCAGGGTGAAGGTGGGCATGTCTCCGCCGAGGTAGTTCACGCGAAACACCAGGTCCTCGGGCAGGTCTTCCTTGGTCCGCCAGACGGCGAATCCGATTCCCGGGTAGGTCAATCCGTACTTGTGGCCACTGGCATTGATGGACTTGACGCGTGGCAGCCGAAAGTCCCACTCGAGCTCCGGATACAGAAACGGTACGACGAAGCCGCCGCTGGCCGCGTCGACATGGACGGGTACGTCGGGACCGCCGCCGTCGGCAATCTCGTCGAGCACCGCGCAGATCTCCTGCACCGGTTCGAGCTCCCCGGTGAACGTGGTGCCCAGAATGGCGACCACACCGATGGTGTTCTCGTCCACGGCATCTCGAACCTGCTCGGGAGTGATGACGTAGCGACCACGTTCGACGGTAAGGTACTTCGGCTCCACGTCGAAGTAGCGGCAGAACTTCTCCCAGACCACCTGAACGTTGCTGCCCAACACCACATTGGGCGTGCCGGTGCCGGCTCCCTTGGCTCGCCAGCGCCACTTGAGCGCCAGGCCGGCCAACATGACGGCTTCACTGGATCCGATCGTCGAGACCCCGGTGGCCGATGACGGGTCCTCGCGGTCGAGTCCAGGGGCATGGAACAGATCGGCGACGATGTTGACGCACCGTTCCTCGATGGCTGCAGTGGACGGATATTCGTCCTTGTCGATCATGTTCTTGTCGAACGTCTCCGCCATGAGCTTCTCGGCCTGAGGGTCCATCCAGGTGGTGACGAACGTCGCCAGATTCAGGCGTGAGCTACCGTCGAGCATCAGTTCGTCGTGGATGTAGCGGTATGCCGCGTCGGGGTCGAGTTGATCCTCGGGAAGTCGCAGTGCCGGTACAGGATTGGTTGCGAGGCGGCCGGTATAGGCCGCGGAGACGACACCGCCGGTACGAAGCTTCCTGGTCATCGTCTTCTCCTCATATCCTCGAGTGACACCCGAATCTAGTCCGCCGGCTGGGCTGCCGGTTCCGGTCGTCGGGCGAAGCGCTGAGCGATCACGGTGCAGACCATCAACTGGATCTGGTGGAAGAGCAGCAAGGGCAACACGATCAGGCCGACGGGTTGTCCGACGAACAGCACCGCGGCCATGGGTAGCCCGCTAGCGAGGCTCTTCTTCGATCCGCAGAACAGCAGCACCAGGCGATCTTCGAGTGAAAAGCCGAACAACTTGCCCGCGTACCAGGTGATGGTCAGTACGAGAGCGAGCAATACGACGCACACACCGACGACGACGGCGATTCGCCATACGGCCACCGAGGACCACACGTGTTGGTTCATCGACGCGCTGAACGCGGCGAAGACGACCAACAGGATCGACCCTCGGTCGACGAGCTTCGTCGGTGCACTGTGCCGGGTCAGCCATCCCGTCACCCAGGGCCTGATGAGCTGTCCGATGGCGAAGGGCAGCAGCAGTTGCAGGGCGATGTCGACGATCGAGCCGGGGTCGATGCTCACCGATCCCGTGGTGGTCATCAAGGCGATCACCAGCAGTGGGGTGACGAACACTCCGATGATGTTGGAGAACGATGCGCTCACCACGGCACCGGCGACGTTGCCCCGGGCGATGGAGGTGAACGCGATCGAGGACTGCACCGTGGACGGCACCAGGCACAGGAACAGCACCCCGGTGTAGAGGTCGTCGCTGATCAATCCGGGTTCGAGTATCCGCAGCGCCAGGCCGAGTGCGGGAAAGAGCAGATACGTCGACGCCAGGATCACCGAGTGCAGCCGCCAGTGTTTGAGACCCTCCCAGGCGTCCCGCGGCGACAACCTCGCACCGTAGATGAGAAACAGCAGCGCGATGGCGACCCGGGTGACCCAGCTCAGCACGTCTTCGGCTGTGCCCGTCGCCGGAAAGATACTCGCCAGAACGGCCACGGCAAAGATGCTCAACAGGAAGGGATCCAGCACGGTATCCCGCAACAACTTCACTCGGAACTCACTCCGCGGTTGTGCTGCGAGTGCGGGCGGTCAAGGTGTTCAACGTGCCGGCAATGGCGTCGGCCCGGGCGGAACCGATGGTGAGCCGGTCGCCGTTGGCGAAGGTGACGAAGGCTGCCGGTCCGGACTCGGTGGCCACGGCATAGTTTCCGCGGCCCTTGGCACGCAGCCCCCACCCGCCGAAGTCCTTACCCGGATCCACAGTCCGCACCGAGGCACCGGTGATTTCGTCGATGTCGTAGTCGAACGCGGCCATCCCGAGGCTGGAGACGTAGAGCCCGTCGCTGTCCACGTGCACGGTGAAGCGCAGCAGCGACAGAATCAGAATTGTCAGCGGGACGAAGAGAAAGATCGGCCACGGCGAGCTGGTCAGGTAACAGGTCAGCGCGGCTCCGGCCACAGAGATCGCGACGACGGTGATCCCGGCGACACGACTGGCACCGACGGCGACCACCAGGGGTAGTTCTGGGTTGCACCGCGGGAGATCGGCGTGCGGCGCGGACGTGGCGACGACGCGTTCGCGGTGGTCGCGCAGTCTGGACGCACCGAACAGGCCGGTGGCGAACCCGATGACGGTCCCCATTGCAATCGCCCAGCCCGGGATGGTGACGCTCTGACCGGAGGCCATATCCAACTCGCGGGTCAGGGTCGCTATGTGCAGGACGCCGATCATTCCGACGACGGTCAGCCCGATGACCAACATCGTTCGACGCATGATCAGCAGCACTCGGGCCAACGACGCCACGGCACTGCACCCGCCGCCCACCAGCACGATCACGATGGCCAGGGTCCAAGAATTGGACAGCGGATCGGAGAAGTCGTCCGGTTCGGTGCCGCTGAAATGGGTAGCGACCTCGTCCGGCAATCGGCCCTGCCACAGGTAGGCAAGTACCAGAACCAGGGCAGCAACCACGAGGGGTACGAGAACGCCGAAGACAACTCCAGCGGGATCGAAGGTGCGTGACGCTCGTGCTTTCATCTGCTCAGCTCGGCTGGCAGGCGTCCTTGAGGCTGCACGAGATGCACGACTGTCCGCATCCGTCCGCCTCGGCGGGCTTCGGGACGGCCGCTGCGGCGCGGGCCCCGATGGATCCACCGGCCGCTGCGATGAACAGGGCGGCGGCGAGGGCCACGACGACGGCGACGAGGGCAGATACGCCGCTCAGAGCGACTGCGGCCACTGCGCCGAGCGCCAAAACTAACGCCGACGCGGCGGTGGTGGGCCCGGCGACGCGATTGGCGAGGACGAACGTCTCCTCGTCGCGCATGGCATCGGCGGTGCGAACACCGGCGAAACGATTGCGCGGGAGCCGGCCCAGTAGCGACAGGGCAGCTACCGCGCCGACGACGAGGGCGAGCACGAACAACACAACCGCAACGATGACCACTTCGCCAGGATACGGCGCAGCGAGGTCCTGGTACCAGGCGGGCCGCGTCACACTTTAGGCTGGTCGACGTGACCGATTCCGTTGACGCACCCACCGAGTCCGCCCCCGAGTACCGCTACACAGCCGAACTCGCCGGGCACATCGAGGAGCAGTGGCAGGACCTGTGGGAAGCCCAGGGCACCTTCGACGCGCCCAACCCGGTCGGGGAGCTCGCCGGAGACGTCCCGAAAGACAAGCTGTTCGTGCAGGACATGTTCCCGTACCCGTCGGGCAGCGGGCTGCACGTCGGCCACCCCCTCGGCTACATCGCCACCGACGTCTTCGCGCGGTATCACCGCATGCAAGGGCGCAATGTGTTGCACGCGCTGGGCTACGACGCGTTCGGGCTGCCCGCCGAGCAGTACGCCGTGCAGACCGGCACGCATCCGCGCAGCACCACCGAAGACAACATCGTCAACATGCGCCGCCAGTTGCGTCGCCTGGGGCTCGGACACGATCGTCGACGGTCCCTGGCGACGACGGATGTCGACTTCTATCACTGGACGCAGTGGATCTTCTTGCAGATCTTCAACTCGTGGTTCGACGCGGACCTCGGCAAAGCGCGGCCCATCTCGGAACTGGAGGCCGCGTTCGCCTCGGGTGAGCGCACGCTGGACGACGGCCGATCCTGGGATTCGCTGACCGTCGGCGAGCGCCGCGAGGTGATCGACGGTTTCCGTCTGGTGTACGAATCCAACTCGATGGTCAACTGGTGCCCCGGTTTGGGCACGGTGTTGGCCAACGAGGAGGTCACCGCCGACGGTCGCAGCGATCGAGGCAACTTCCCGGTCTTCCGAAAGAACCTGCGCCAGTGGATGATGCGCATCACTGCGTACTCCGACCGGCTGGTCGACGACCTCGAACACTTGGACTGGCCCGAGAAGGTCAAGACCATGCAGCGCAACTGGATCGGACGCTCCCGCGGCGCGCAGGTCTCGTTCTCCGGCATCGAGGTGTTCACCACTCGTCCGGACACGCTGTTCGGTGCGAGCTACGTGGTGCTCGCCCCCGAGCACGAACTGGTCGACGGCCTGATTGCTCCCGAGTGGCCGGCCGGCGTCTCCGAGAAGTGGACCGGCGGGGCCGCGACTCCCGCGGAAGCTGTTGCGGCATATCGCGCGTCGATCGCGGCCAAGTCGGATCTGGAACGACAGGAGAACAAGGAGAAGACCGGCGTCTTCATCGGTGCGTATGCCGAGAACCCGGTCAACGGCGAGCAGGTGCCGGTGTTCATCGCCGACTACGTGCTGACCGGTTACGGTACCGGTGCCATCATGGCCGTTCCGGGCCACGACGCACGTGACTGGGAGTTCGCGACAGCGTTCGATCTGCCTGTGCGCGAGGTCATCTCGGGTGGAGACGTCACCGAGGCCGCCTACGTCGGCGACGGCGCGCTGGTGAACTCCGGCTTCCTGGACGGCCTACCGGTCGACGAGGCGAAAGCCGCTGTCATCGCCCGACTGGAGTCCGAAGGCAAGGGCCGCGGCACCATTCAGTACAAGCTGCGCGATTGGCTGTTCGCTCGTCAGCGGTACTGGGGTGAGCCGTTCCCGATCGTGTGGGATTCCGAAGGCAATCCGCACGGCTTGCCCGATTCTGCTCTGCCGGTGGAACTTCCCGAGATCGAGAACTACGCCCCGGTGTCGTTCGATCCGGACGACGCCGGTTCCGAGCCGTCCCCACCACTGGCCAAGGCCGACGAGTGGGTCAACGTCGAGCTCGATCTGGGTGACGGACTGCAGACCTACACCCGCGACACCAACGTGATGCCGCAGTGGGCAGGCAGCTCCTGGTACCAACTGCGCTACGTCGACCCCACCAACTCCGAGGCCTTCGCAGATCCGGAGAACGAAAAGTACTGGGTGGGGCCACGTCCGGAGATCCACGGACCCAACGATCCGGGCGGCGTCGATCTCTACGTGGGCGGCGTCGAGCATGCGGTACTGCACCTGCTGTACTCGCGCTTCTGGCACAAAGTGCTGTTCGATCTGGGGCACGTCAGCTCGAGCGAGCCGTACCGTCGCCTGTACAACCAGGGCTACATCCAGGCCTACGCCTACACCGACGCGCGTGGGGTCTACGTGCCCGCGGCCGAGGTCGTCGAACGCGACGGCGGCTACTTCTACCAGGACCAGCCCGTCAACCGTGAGTACGGCAAAATGGGCAAGTCGCTGAAGAACTCGGTCTCCCCCGACGAGATCTTCGCCGAGTACGGTGCCGACACCTTGCGGTTCTACGAGATGTCGATGGGCCCACTGGATACCTCACGACCGTGGGCGACGAAGGACGTCGTCGGCGCGCAGCGATTCCTGCAGCGCGTCTGGCGACTGGTGCTCGACGAGGTGACCGGCGAGGTCCGCGTCACCGACGCCAAGCCCACCGAGGACACCCTGCGGGTCCTGAACCGCGTGATCGACGGCGTGCACGCGGATTATGCTGCGCTGCGCGATAATACGGCCGGTGCCAAGTTGATCGAGCTGACCAACCACATCACCAAGGCCTACCCGGACGGTGCGCCGCGCGGAGTTGTCGAGCCGCTGATCCTGATGCTCGCTCCCCTGGCTCCGCACCTGTCCGAGGAACTGTGGGGCAAGCTGGGCCACGATAAGTCGTTGGCGCACGGGCCTTTTCCTCGCGTGGAGAAGAAGTGGTTGGTTGCCGATACGGTCGACTACCCCATCCAGGTCAACGGCAAGGTCCGCAGCCGCATCACCGTCTCTGCCGATGCGACCAAGGACGATGTCGAGAAGATGGCTCTGGCGGACGAGAAAATCGTGGCGTTGCTCGACGGCAAGGCCCCGACCAAGATCATCGTCATCCCGGGTCGAATGGTGAACATCGTTGTGAAGTAGTTCCCGCGTGGGCCGAACTCGAAGTTATGGATGAAAATCTGGCGATTTCCGTCCATAACTTCGAGCTCGCGAACTTTTCGTTAGTCTCTGGACATGACCCAGCCCGGCCCCGGTGCGACCGACGAGCACAACGCGGAACCATTGTCCGACGCCGCTCGCGCCATGCTGGCGAGCGCACCGCCCGCGAGTATTCCGGTTCCGCTCAACGCGGTGTTCAGTCCGATGATTCGTGCTCTGACGCGTCGAAAGAACAAGGGCACCAATGCCGATGCTCTGCGCCGCCACCAGGTTGGTGTCGGCACCACGGACCACGCGGGATCGGCCGTCACCGAGTTGACGCCCCGAGACCACTCGCGCGCAGAGGCGGATGACTACCTCGTCTACGTACACGGTGGAGCATTCGTCGTCGGGGAGCCGGTGGATTCGATCTCCATCGGCCTGACCGCCGCGACTGGCCTGACGTGCTTGTCTCTGCATTACGGTCTGGCACCGGCAACCCAGTTTCCGAAATCACTGCATGAGCTCGAAAAAGCCTGGGATGCAGTGGTATCCGGGAGGCGCGGTCGCCCGGTTCTGGTCGCTACCTGCGCCGGTGCCAATCTGGCGTTGGGCGTGCTGAGGCGGTTGCTCGAACGTGCCGGTGTCGCACTGCCCGCGGCTGTCGTGTTGTTCAGTCCCGCCGCCGATCTCCACGACTTCGATTCTGCCCGGCTGGTCAACGAGGGCCTGGACCCGGTCGTGAAGTGGCACGGGATGCTGGACAAGGCGCTGGCCGCATATCTGGGCGGACACGACCCCGACGATCCACGAGTGTCGCCGATACTGGCCGACTTCACAGGCCTGACTGTGCCGACACTTCTGGTCACCGCGGAGCGCGACCTCCTGCGCCCGGATGTCATGAACTTGGCGCGCCGTCTGGAACAGCAAGGGGTGCCCGTCGAAGTAAACGACGCACCGGGACTCTGGCACGCGTATCAGCAAACGCCGTCACCGGAGGCGGACGCCTCCCTCGACCGTGTCCGACGGTTCGTATCGACACATCTGTCCGCGTAGCCGCACTGTCCTCGGCGGCGAGTCCGTACTCTCGCGAAATACCGATCGGTTCGTTACAGTTCTTCGCAGGCAACCGGGGGGTGACTGCCCGGCCTCCGCTACGAATGGAAGGACGGACTGTGTACGGTCCAGGCAATTACGGTTATCAACCGCCACCGGTTGCGTATCCGCCGCAGCCACCGAGGCCTGCGCCCCGGGTGGCACCTCGGCCTGGCGTCGTGTCGATCGTGATACTTGTCGCGGGGTGCGGGGCCGGCCTCGGCTTGCGACTCGCCACGGGGCCACTCGGTAGCACTACCCTCCACGTTCTTGCCGCGAATACGATTCCGTCGATCGCGTTGGCCGTGTTCTGTGCGCTTCAGCCGGTTGCTCCGGTGCGTCGGGTCGTTGCTGTTGCCGCGGTGGCCATTTCGGTCTTGATCACGGTGCTGGCGGAATTGGTACCGCTCTACTTCTGGATCAGCGATTACGTGGTGTATTCGGCGTTCCTGTCCATCATCGTGATGGTGCCTGCCGTACTGGCGTGGGTGCTCGTTCGACGCCGCGCACTGGTGACCTTGGTGGTCGTGGCGATTTCCGTGGTGGCGGGGTCGGTTTTTCAGCTTCTTGCCCACTGGTTGATGTTCGAGACATCCCGTTCTCGTGCCACGCCGACGATTCTCGATGTGGTGCTGCTGGTCAGCATCGCAGTGCCGGCGTGGATTGCCGTCGGTATCGATGCGGTGGTAGGTCCGAAGAGGAACAACGCCGTGGCACCGACCTACAACAGCCCTCCTCCGGGATACGGACCGTCGTTCACACGGTGATCGACGCGATCAGATGGCTCCGAGATCGGCCGACAGCCAGTGTTCGGGCCGCAGGTAGAACACCACGTTCTCTTCGTGCTCGCTGTGCGCCATGTCGAGGTACCCGTCGACCTTCTCCGGCGGTAGGTAGCGGGCCGCCATGGCGCGCAGCATCTCGGGCGTACTCGGTTCCTCTCGCGCCACGGGACCCTCGACGCTGACGTAGCGGATCGTCGGATCGGATTGCTCGATCATCAGGGTGAATCGCTGTGCAGCCCTGATCAACTGGGCCTTCTTCGATGTCTTTCCGGTCAGTACCCAGGCATCACCGCCGGGGGTGTAGTCGTACCAGATAGGGACCGTCAGCGGGCCTCGATCCGGTCCCGCCGCGACCGACAGGGCGGCTATATGCGACTCGGCCAGATACTCTTCGCGTTCTGTCTTCGACAGTGCCATGGATCAACGCTAAGACTTCGCGGTCGGAAGTTCCAGGCCTGATTCGACGCCCTGTGTGGCCCCGTTCGGCTTCGCCGTGGACAGTGGAGGGATGTCGGTCGACGAGCAACAGATTCCGGGTAAGCCCGTGGGTCGCCGAGTTGTGCTCGGGTTGCTGGCGGCCGGTGCTGCAGGCATCGTCGGCGGTGGAGCACTACAGAAGGGTCTGGCGTCGGTTCTCGGCCCACTCGGCAACCACGATCCGACGGGTTTGATCGGACTGATTCCCGTCGGGGACAACTTTCGGTTCTACTCGGTGACGCAGGGCGCGCCGCGTAAGGACGAGAACTCGTATGCCCTGACGGTGGGCGGTTCCGTCGACACCCCGCGTACGTTCACTCTGCAGGATCTACGTTCGATGCCGCAGACGTCGTTGACGCGCGATTTTCAGTGCGTCACGGGATGGCGAGTACCCGAAGTAGCTTGGAGTGGAGTGAGATTGGTCGATATTCTTGATGCCGTCGGACCGACAGCGTCAGCGAATTCTCTTCGCTTCACCTCGTTCGACGGGACGTATACGGAGAGTCTGACGCTCGAGCAAGCACGTCGGGACGACGTCCTGGTTGCGCTGACAATGCTGGACGGTCCTGTCACCCACGATCACGGTGGACCGGTGCGATTGTTCGTCGCTCCCATGTACGGATACAAGAGCCTCAAGTGGTTGTCCGGCATCGAACTGACCGACAACGTGGTTCCCGGCTACTGGGAGAAGCGTGGCTACGACATCGATGGCTTCGTGGGCGAGTCGAACGGACGTCGTGATGAACCGACGAGTTGACGATCGCGCGCGCTTCGATCGTATCGAGCGGTACGTGCACTGGACCGTCGGCGTCCTGGTCATCGTCTGCATCGTCACCGCCGCGATTCTGTACATCGGGTCGCTCGCGGTTCTCGTCGGCCATCGACCGGTCGTGGAGTTCGTGCACGTGTGGTCGGGCTTCCTGCTACCGGTTCCGTTGCTTGCCGGTGCGGTATCGAAGGGCTACCGGCGGGACATGACGCGCCTGAACAGATTCGTCGACGACGACTGGAAGTGGTTGCGTTCCAAGGCCCGTCGGCTCGGCGCAGTGGGAGTGGGTAAA
The DNA here is from genome assembly GCF_054960675.1 of Rhodococcus sp. PSi06. Lineage (NCBI taxonomy): Bacteria > Bacillati > Actinomycetota > Actinomycetes > Mycobacteriales > Nocardiaceae > Rhodococcus > Rhodococcus sp. PSi06. The sequence goes on along the minus strand of NZ_JBHNYO010000007.1, from coordinate 149,814 downwards.
TTCAACGCCGGTCAGAAGCTGAACGGCGCATTGAGTGCCGGATCCATGCTGGTCCTGCTCGGCACCGGTGCGGTCATGTACTTCTCGACGTGGAGTCCACTGCAATGGCGGATCGGCGCGACCTTCGTCCACGACTGGTTCGCGCTGGGATTCGGCTTACTGGTCGCCGGTCACATCACATATGCGTGGCGAGACACCGAAGCGATGCGCGGAATGACCGACGGCGTCGTCACCCGGGAGTGGGCGCGCAGCGAGCATCCGGAGTGGGTGGACGAGGATTCCTCGCGCACGTGACGTGCAGAAACTGACCATGGCGGCGGATCGGGCAGGGTGGACCTCATGAAACCGGTCGACGGATCTGTTGGGGCGTGGATCAGACCGCGCTTGACCTCGTGGAGGACGATCACCGGAGTCATCCCCCGCGGGTACGCGCGGTACGTGCGCGTCCTGCACCCGATCGAGTCCGACGACGAACACGCGATACGGTGGCGCGACGTGGCTGCGGTCACCGGCAGGCAGATACATCCCCAAGTCCAGTGGTGGCGCCTGATCGGTTCCGAGCAATCGATCAACCCGTCGAACGAGCTGTGGCCGGGAAGCGATCCCGAGATAGGTGAACTGCTACAACCCGACAACCAGACGTTGCTGGATCTGCTGGCACACCACACCGCCACGCCCGACGATGCGTACTTCGCCGTCTGGCTCGGCAGGGCGGCCTTTCATTATGGATCCACAGTCCGATTCGGACCCAGACCCGATGGGCAGACATACTCCGAGCCGGTCGACGTGGCACCGATGGCCGAATTGCTCTCGCAGGCCTCGTTGCTCGAACATCCTGGGCGAAAGTACGGAGTCTTGTCCGGAGCGCTGGAGGAGGCCGTCACCATCCCCGATCTGCTCGGGTACCTCGGGCCCGGCCCCAACATCGTATGGCCGGCTGATCGCTCATGGTGTGTCGCAACCGAAGTGGACTTCGACTCGACCCTGGTGGGCTGTTCGGAAGAAGTAGCGCGACGCCTGCTCGACTCACCCGACCTCGAGACGCTTTCCATAGCGCCCGAGGATTCTCTGACCTACGACGCCGACGTCGTGAACACTGCGTGAGCTCACTGGAGCAGCGATGTCTCGGCTCGAATCGAGAGCTACCGCAGTGTCGACGGCGACGGCTCCTCACCGACGGCTGCGGTTGGAGGATGCGACGCTCCGACGCCGATAAGGATGGCAATCGCCGTCGTCCACAACAAAATTGCGCACAGGGAGGCCAGGCCCGCCGCGGATAAGAAAGCCCCGTACATCAGCGTGCCGAGAATCCACGGTGCTTTGACCATTCCGCACAAAGCGACGATCGCCGCACATGACCTCGCGACGACTCGCAGTGCTCTCCGGTCGAGCTGTACGGAGACGGCGACGAGCACAGCCACCACTACAACGACCAACAGGGGACGCTGGTGCCATTTCGCAGCATTCTCGGCCCAGGTCTCGGCGTCCGCCCCAAGGAGATCCCGCGACGTCGGCAACGCACCGATACCCGACGCCACCGCCGCCGCACCGATGCCCGCGACCGTCACCCTGTTTCGGACTTTCATGTCACCGCTACCGCTCATCCCGTCTACAAGTTGAGAACCGTTGCGCCGCGTTCCGAGTCACTCGAGGTGGACCATGACCGCGGAGGAGAGAAAGTACACGCCGGATTCGGTTGCCACGATGGACCCGGAGACCGTCGAGCCACTCGCATCGGTCGGCACCGGCCACACCCATTTGTCGTCTCCGGTGTCGGCGGCTGACGCGGTCACCGAGGTGTCTGCCACTGTGTAGACGGTCTCCCCCACTGTCGTCGATCCCGCGAGCGGCTCCTGAAGGCGCCACACCTCGTTCCCCGTTCCGGTATCGACAACCGAGGTGTCCGAGCGTAATTCGAGATTATCGATCGCAGTACCGGTGCGAGGGTCGAAGAACGCTGCCTCACCGCCGAGGGTGACGACACCGCGGCCACCGTCGAGGTGAATCAATGTCCCGTCCAGTCCTTCGTACGGTGAGAACGCGGTGATCGGTAGTGACCACGCGTTGGCGAGGGCGTCGACATCACCGCCGTGCAGGGTCGATTCACTGTCCTCTGGGTTTCCTTCCAGGACGTAGATCGAGGTGGCGTCCGATTTGATCGCGTACGGTTCCCATCCCGTAGGAATCGGCACCCGCCGCACCGTACCGTCCTGCACACCGATCGCGACGAACGCCGGACTACTCGAAAACGAATCGAGACACAGGATTTCACCGCGAACCGGTGTACCGGCGCAACTGTTGAGACCACCGTCCGGCGACACCGACCACAACACAGCTCCATCCGATGCGGCGATCCCCACCAACCGGGCGTCGTCGAGCAGATACGTACGCGGGTTCGGTAGGCCGACCGCGGTGACAAGTACATCGCCGGCGTCGATGACTGTGTTTGTGTCGGAGTCGAACTGCAGACTCGCCGTCGGTGCGACGAAGGCCGCGAACGTGCGCCCATACACGTCGGCGGCATCGATCTGCCACCGCGGATCGTGTGTCGGTGCGGACGAGACATCCGTAGTGGTCGCTGTTTCCTGAGTTGCGGTCTCCGGAGTCGACGCCACCGCAGAGGCAGCGTCGGATGGTTCGGGCGTCGGTCTCTGGTGGGTGACCAGCACGGTCACCGCCGCAGCGACGGCAATCACCGCGATCGCGACGGCAACTCCGGCTCGTCGCGTTCCGGCGCGAGATGACCCAGTGGTCTCCAAATCGGTCACGGCCACATCGCAATCGGTGTTTGCGTCAGCGCTTCGAGTACGTCGTATCCCAGTGGTTCGGGAAGCGAGAGCGGCGCGGTCTGTAGTCCTGGTTCGACATCGGCAGTCGATCGCGCGGACACCTGCACTCCGTCGGGGTGGGTCAGGGTCACCGACCTCGACACGCGGGTGGTTCCGTCCTCCGACACCAACCCTTCGGTGATTCCGGCGTCCTCGGTCTGCATCACCGATCCGTCGGGCAGTGTTCGCGTCACCGGGAGAGGGCCGTACGCAGCATTGGGGTCGTACGGGTCCACCGGGGTCGGCAGCGGTTGATCGCCGATCACCGACAGCGACAATCCTATTCGCGCCCCGACGACGTCGAGGTCGGTGCACACGCCGGAGGTGAAACCGTCGGGAACGAGCGAGCCGATCGGCCGGTCCAGCGTCGGCGCGTTCGGTATGGACGCCCACGTAGCGGTCAGCGCGGCATTCGCAGCATCCACGGACTCCCGGCGAACATCCCGAGCCGTCCCGGTAGAGGACGCGGCGTAGACCGAGCAATCCTGCCGCGGCGCAGGCATTCCCGCAGGGACAGGTGCGGACAGGGCCAGGTCGGGACGCGCAGCGATGGCCGCAGCCACATCGGCATCGAGGGGTAATGCCGTCAGGTCGTCACCAGTGAGGCTGACGCTCACTCGGGTTCCGTCGGGGTGATACGCGACGGCGCTACGCCAGTACGTTCGCGACCCCCGCTCCTCGTACCACGTGTCCAACGTGTCGACGACAGTTCCGTCCGACGTAGTCGTACGGAAGTCGAGATTGCCTGCGACACAATCCGGTACACCGGCATCGGCCGGCCCGACGGCGAAGGTGGTGTAGGCGGACACCCCTTCGCGGACAAGCTGACCGAATGCCGACGTCGTAGGGATCGCTCCCTGTGGACCCGTGTCGCCGAAGTCTTCGACAGGCTGAAATACGAACGAACTCGACGGCGGAGCCAACGCGACGGTGACATCGGCGGGCAGCGCTGCGCGGACGGCGTCCGACATCGCCGATGCTTTCCCTGCCGTCAGCCACGGATACGACGGGTTGTCGTAGCTCGGTGTCTCCCCTCCGACGATCGCAGAGGAATAACGCGTGATTCCGTTTTCGGCCGGCGGAGGTTGGACTGAGGTGCATCCCGGAATCTCCACCGGGTACTCCACGGGTTCGGACACGATCTGGGTGTCCGCCATCGGCGAATTAGGTTCTGGCGCTTCGCCGGCCTGCGGCAACAGGCCTGCGACGACGATGCCGATCGATACAACGGACACGACGACTGCCGTATCGATGATCACATTGTGTCGCCTGGCTTCGGTCACGGTCAGACGATACAGACCGTATGGCCTGATCGACCCGATTGCGCGCCGGATTGTCAGTCCTTCGCGGAATGGCTGGGCGGCACCACCCCGGGCTGTGGCTGACGCCCGGGCGAGTTCATCGAACCACAGGAATACAAAGGTCTTCGTTGTGAGCGGAAACTCGACCCCCACTACGAAGTTCCACTCACCTCGTGCGCAGCACCAATTCCGTTGGGTGAGCGTCCGCAGGCGTATCGATGGCGTTGCGAACGGCGAGGGCAACGGTGCCGGGCTGCAAGAACTTCGAGCCGTCGTACTCTCCACCCTCGTGGGCCACGATGTCTCGCTGCATTTCGGTGTCGATGCGCCCGGGATGCACCGACGTCACTCGTAGCGACGGTTCCTCCAATCGCAATGCGTCAGCGAAGGCCCGGAGGGCGAATTTGCTCGCCGCGTAGGCACCCCAGCCAGGGTTGGCGCGTATGCCTGCGCCCGAATTGATCAGCACCACATGACCTTCGGCGGCGCGCAGAGCGGGGAGCAGCAATCGAGTGAGTTCGACGACGGCGATGACGTTCACCTCGTACTGGCGACGCCAATCGTCCGCCGTCGACTCTTCGACCGTCCCCAGCGCCGCGATCCCGGCGTTGTGCACCAACACGTTCAGAGAACCGATGCTCGACGCGGCTGCCGCCACCGCGTCCGAGTCGGTCAATTCCACCGGCCACGGGGTGGCTCCGGGCAGTTCCGACGCAATCGGGGCGACGGACTCAGCGGAGCGACCCCCCAACAACACGTGATGATCCGGAGCGAGCAGTCGAGCGATATCGGCCCCGAGGCCACGGCTTGCTCCGGTCACCAGTGCAGTACGAGTCATGCAATCAGGTTAGCTAGAAGCTCATCCCCGCCTCGGATGCCCAGGCCTGGGTGGTGTTCGCACCGTCGAGTTCTTCGCGAATGATGTCCGCGTGGCCGGCGTGCTGCGAGATTTCGCGCAGAATGTGCAACACGGTGAACCGCGCGCTCTGCCAGATTCTTGTCGGTGCCCAAGGCGCTGTCGGGACCGGGACGGACAGGTCGAGGTCCATCGTCGCCAGGGCGTCGGTGGTGGCGCGCGCCACCTCTTCCCACTCCGCAAGCAGCCCTGCCACACTCTCGTCGTCGGCCATCACGTACTCGCTGCCCACCCCGGCCATGTCGAATTCGGCCGTCTCGTCCAGGTCGGCGATCACCTTCATCCAGTGCCGTTCGTTGCTCACAACGTGGTGGAGCAGCCCGCCTAGTGTCAGCTCGCTCGAGGTGGTGCGGGTACGTGCCTGTTCGTCGGTGATGCCACGGACGGTGATGAGAAAGTTCGCACGCTGTTCGTCGAGCATTTTCACGATGTCGGTGTTCTCGGTGGCCATTGTTTTCCTCCTGGTAGCTGGTGAAACTCACACTACGAACAATTGCGGACAGCTTCGGTCCCCAATCGAACCGAGCAGAAATCGGCCGGCGGACGCAAACTATCTGCATGGGCGATCGAGGTTTCACTTCCACGCAGTTGGCGGCACGGGCGGCCTACCTGCTCCGAGGAAACGACCTGGGCACCATGACCAGCGCGGCGCCACGGTTGTATCCGCACATGTGGAGCTGGGACGCGGCATTCGTCTCCGTCGGCCTGGCACCGCTGAGTGTCGAGCGTGCCGTGGTGGAGATGGACACGCTGCTCTCGGCGCAGTGGAAGAACGGGATGATCCCGCACATCGTGTTCGCCAACGGAGTCGACGGCTACTTTCCCGGCCCGGCGCGGTGGGCCACCGGCACCCTTGCCCCACACGCTCCGATGAACCCGCAGACATCGGGCATCACGCAACCCCCCGTCCATGCCATCGCAGTGCAGCGCATCCTCGATCACTCCAAACGGCACGGGCGTACCACCCGCGCGGTCGCCGAAGAGTTTCTCGATCGACGCTGGAGTGATCTGGTGCGGTGGCATCGTTGGCTCGCGCACGCCCGCGACGTCGACGACAACGGCCGGATCGCACTGTTCCACGGTTGGGAATCCGGCATGGACAATTCGCCGCGTTGGGATTCGGCCTACGCCAATGTGGTTCCGGGAGAGATGGATCCGTACTTCAGGGAGGACAAGGCGGTCATCACCGACGCGTCCCAGCGGCCCAGTAATCTCGAGTACGACCGCTACATCTGGTTGGTCGAAGAGATGAAGCAGGTCGGCTACGACGACGATGCGCTCAAGACCAAGATGAGCTTCGCCGTCGAGGACGTGTTCGTCAGTGCGATCTTCGCGGTGGCCTGTGACGTGCTTGCCACCATCGGTGAGGACCACTCACGTCCGCGCTCGGATGTGCGGGAGTTGCGATCGTGGGCGGAGAAGTTCCGTACCGGGGTCGTGGCGTCGACGGATGCGCGATCAGGTGGAGCCCGCGACTTCGATCTGCGGACGGGTCAGTGGATCGGTACCGAAACCATCGCGATGTTCGCGCCGTTGCTGTGCGGCGGCTTGCCGCGCGAGCAGGAACGCAATCTACTTCGAATCTTCGAGGGCACCCGATTCTGCGGGCATCCGGATCTGCGGTACGCCGTCCCGCCTTCGACGTCGCCGGTATCGAAGGATTTTCGTGCCCGCGAGTACTGGCGGGGACCGGTGTGGCCGGTGATGACGTGGCTGTTCTCGTGGGCGTTCGCGCGTCGCGGATGGTCCGAGCGATCTCTGTCGCTGCGGGACGAGGGACTGCGGCAGGCCAGCGACGGAAGTTTCGCGGAGTACTACGAGCCGTTCACCGGCAAGCCGCTCGGCAGCATGCAGCAATCATGGACGGCCGCGGCAGTGCTGGACTGGCTGGGCTAGGGGCGCGGATCAGCCGAGGTAGCTGTCCACCAACGGGCCGACGACGTCGAACGAGGTGGCGTCGGGCACGAGGTACTTGGCCACGGTGCCGCATACGAAGGGATGCCATGCGGAACCGGAATCGGTTCCCATGGACGAGACGGCCAGGATGTCGCCGAAGTAGATGCCGGGCAGGTGCCGCTGAACGAGCTCGTCGTTGTGCGAGGCGACGGCCAGCAATTCCTCGACGTGGCTGCGATCGATCTCGTCGCCCATCGAAGCCAGGAGATCTGCTCCCTCGGCGCGAGCGCGGACCGGGTCGCTGTCGAGGAGCGTCAGGGCACCGACGGTGACGCCGCGGCTCTGCAGTTCGACGGCGATGGCGTGGGCGAGTACTCCGCCGAAGGACATTCCCAGGAGATGCACCGCACCGGAGGGCTGGACGCGAAGGATGTCGTCGGCGTAGGAGGCGGCCAGTGCTGCGAGGGACTCGGCGCGCTCACCGGAAGTCGGCACCTGGATGCCGTAGATGGGCCGGGCGTCGTCGACGTGCGTGGCCAGACCGGCGTAGCAGTCGACCAGGCCCACCAGAGGGTGGACGCAGAAGACCGGCGCGAGATCACCGGAGGTGCGGATCGGTGCGATGGTCGGCACCACGTAGTCGGACGGGTCGAAATCCGTGATGGCCACATGCGAGAGATCGTTCACGACAGTCATGGGTGCGCCTCCGAGCCGAGAGATGTAGTTCGTGTTTCCATAAGGTTGGTTCGTGCCGACTCTGGGTATGTCGCCGTCGGCAGCGTGAGTGTTACCCACGTCTCATTACCGACGACTCAACCACGTCCGCGAACAGAACGCATTAGTGACTGTTCACCACGATTTCCCGGAAGCGACGCCTACGACTACGCGGGCACGCAGGGTTCGTCGAGCCCTGCGGCTCGTCCGTGATGCCGCTCGACCTGCAGGTCCCACAGCCACACGAGCAGGGCGAGGACCGCGAATCCGGCTCCGGCGATACAGACGCCCGCCCACTCGAAGTGCTCCCAGGCCAGCGTGCCGACAGCGGATCCGGCCGATGCGCCCACGAAATACGTCGTCATGTACACGGAATTGATGCGGGCCCGAGCGTCGGGTTGGAGGGCGTAGACGACGTTCTGATTGCTCACGTGCACGCCCTGCAATGCCAGGTCGACGAGCACGAACGCAATCACGAACACCACCCAGTACCGCCCGCCGAGTGCGAACAGCGGCCATACTGCGAGCAACAGGACGGCGCAGGTACCGCTGGCCCACTGGACCAGTCCACGGTCTGCGAGTCTGCCCGCGACCGAGGCCATCACGGCACCTGCAACGCCGGTCAGGCCGATCAGACCGATCTGTGCGGCACTGAATCCGAAACGGTCACCCGAGAGCAACAGCGTCATGCTGGCGAACACGGTGCTCACCGACGCGAATGCCAGGCCGCCGAGCAGAGCGCGAGTGCGCAGCCGCGCGTGGGTGCGCACCAGCCGGCCCATGGAGAACAACGCCGACCCGTAGGTAACGTCCACGGTGGCGGTGCGACGCGGCAGCACCCGCCACAGTCCGGCGGCGGATATCAGCATCAGCACGGCAGCCAGACGGTAGACGCCCTGCCATCCGGTCACCGAGGACAGCAGTCCGGAGATGCTGCGAGCGAGCAGAATTCCGGTCAGAAGCCCGCCCATCACGATCCCGACGATTCGGCCGGACTGTTCCGGGTGCGCCATCGACGCGGCGAACGGAACGATGACCTGCGCGGCAACCGAGAACAATCCGGCGATTGCAGTGCCGAGCAGTAGCCACGACAGTCCCGGCGCGAAGCCGGTGAGGGCCTGGCCCGCTGCCGCGAGGACCATGAGGCCGACGCTGAGCTTGCGGCGGTCGACCACATCGCCAAGAGGAACGATCAGCAACAGACCCAGCGCATACGAAATCTGTGCGACGGTCACCGAGACCGCGGCGGCCGATTCCGACACTCCGAATTCGGTGGCGATGAGGTCGAGAAGTGGTTGGTTCAGATAGTTGCCGCCGGCCGAGAGTCCGGTGGCGACGGCCATCAGCGCCACGACGGGAGTGCTCACCCCGGTGCGCGAGGTAGTTGCTGTGTTCACACAACAAGAGTTCACCCATTCGATCGTGCTGTCCAATAGAACGTTCCGCACGATCGATCTATCGGAGAGATAAGATCCACGTCTGTGGAGCTACGACACATCCGTTACGCCGTCGCGGTGGCAGAAGAGCGGCACTTCGGTCGGGCGGCCACCCGGCTGCGGGTTGCTCAATCGGCCTTGAGCAGCCAGATTCGAGACCTCGAGAGAGAACTCGGCGTCGAGTTGTTCGCGAGAACCAGCCGCAGTGTCAGCGTCACACCGGCCGGTGAGATCTTCCTCGAACGCAGTTACAGCGTGCTCGGTGCGGTGTCCCGATTGATCGCCGATGTGGCACCGGACCCCACCACCACCATCAGACGCTTACGTGTGGGGATGATCGTGCCCCTCGCCCGCGTCGATATCGTCGAGGTCGTCGGGCGGATCTCCCGGCAGTATCCGAACACGACGGTGACACTCCTACCCCGTGCCAGTGCGGACATTCTCGACGCTATCGCCGATGGGGATCTCGATCTCGGCATCATCGGTCTGGCCCCGGGCCGACCGAACACGGGGTTGACAGCAACCGCCCTGTGGACCGAGCCCCTGTCTCTCTTCGTTGCGCCCGATCATGCTTGGGCCGCGCGCGCGACGGTGAGGCTGGCCGATCTGTCCGGAGTGACGATGATCGACCGGCCCGCAGGGAGCGAGGCCAGACTGCAGTCCGATCACGCCTTCACCCGATCGTCGGTGACACGTGGGCACGTCCTCGAGGCCGATTCCGCCGAGCTCATCGGCCGGCTCACCGAGGCAGGACTGGGTGTGACGCTGCTTCCCACGTCATTGGCTACGGAGTTCCCGAGACTGCACATGATCGACGTGATCGACGCCCCGACGCGAACGGTGTCCGTGGTGACCAACCCGAACAACGCCAATGCCGTCATCGCGGCCTTCGTCAATGATCTGGTGACCACGGTGCGACGGTGACCGGTCCCATCGCAGCGTAGTGACCGAAGAGCTCAGCGCAGGGACCGGAGAGCTCAGCTCAGCGCCCGCTCCAATGTCGGCCACGATGCCCGCAGTGCGTCCTGCCAGTACTGCCAAGAGTGTGTTCCGGTCGCCGAGAAGTTCGTAGTGACCGGGATGCCGAGTTCGCCCAGGCGGTTCACCAGATTGTGGGCGCAGGCGTTGGATCCGGCCTCGATGAGACCACCGAGCACCGCCTGGTCCGCCAGCGGCGGCGAGCCGGCGGGGCGTACATTGCCGGGCATCTCGTAGGGCCCGGGCAGCCCGCTGGCATTGGAGACGAACAGTTCGAGTCCACGAAGCTTCTCGGCGTTGACGAGCGGATCGTGCTCTACCCACCGTGGATCACCGTCGGGTCCCCACATGTTGTCGGTGTTTCCGCCGCCACGTAGCTGTACCAACGCGCGAATGAAGCTTCGGCTGAGCGGATCACTGGTCTGCGCGCAGCCGCTGTACGACGCCACGCCCCGGTACAGTCCGGGAGCCTGAATTGCGAGATCGAGTACCGATCCCGCCGACATCGACAGCCCCCCGATGGAATTGACGCCGTTGGCACCCAACGCCTCGTCGAGCACCGCTGGTAGCTCGTGGGTGAGAAACGTCTGCCACTTGTTGCGCCCGAGCTTCGGATCGTCGCGTTCCCAGTCGGTGTAGTAGCTCAGGTACCCACCGACGGGCATGGCGACATTGACGTTCTTGTCTGCGAAGAAGTCCACGATGTCGGTCTTGGCCAACCAGTTGGCACCGTCGACACCTGCGCCGGCACCGTTGAGCATGTACAGCGTCGGCCGCGGCACCGACGTGTCGGCGGGCCGGATCACCTGAATCTTGATGTCGGCGTCCATCGAGGGCGAGTGGACGAGCACGTCCCACCGAACGTCGTCGATCTTGTCGACTCCCACGACGGTTCCCACCGGCCCACGGTTCTGCCCGGCGGCGGGTGTCATCGGATCTGCCGTTGCTACCGCGGGCAGCCCGAACAGCAATCCGGCGGACAGTGTCAGCACCGCGAGGCGGCGGACGACGACCGTCGGGAATGGAGCTTTCATCGATTCGTCAGTTCTTTCTTTTCGGCGGAGCGAAGTTCGTGGGCGATCCGAGGACCGATGGCGGCGAGTGTGGCGGGCGCGCACATCTGCCAGTGCGTGGCCTGTGCGGAGACAACGGTGGTCGAGCCCGCAACATGCGGATACCACTGCCCGACGCCACCGCGGCCGTCCAGGCCTGCCGCGACGTACAGGACATCGCCCGGGTAAACGCTCGGCCGATGTTGTTGCAGCAGCACGTGATTGTGCTGCGCTGCTCCGATGAGACGCTCGATGTCGGAGCGGTCGAGGATGCCGCCGGTGTCGACGGAGTCGAGCAGTTCGCCTGCGGACTCGAGGGAGACGACCTGACCGTCGGGCACCGCGAGGTCGATGCCGAGCCCTGACATCAGATCTGCCACCGCGATCTCCTCCGCCCAGTTGCCCTGATTGCCGAGGTGCGCGTCCAATAGCGACAGCGAGGCCACGGTTCGGCCGGACGCGGTGAGCTGAACTGCCAACTCGTGAGCGATGACGCCGCCCAGCGACCACCCGAGCAGATGCACCGGGCCTTCGGGTGCAACCCGGATGATCTCCTCGAGGTAGCGAGAAGCCAACTGCGTCAGAGTGTTCGGCAGTTCCTTCGGTGCCGGCGTCTGCAGGCCGTACAGCGGATTGTCGATGTAGCCGCCCAATCCGGTGTAACACCAGGCCAATCCGAGGATCGGGTGAATGCAGAACACCGGAGCGCCTGCGCCCGCCTCCCGTAGTGGCAGTAGGACGGCCAGTTCTTCGGTATCGATCGCGTCGGACGAGATTCGCTCGGCAACGGCACTCACCGATGCATCCATCAGCAGCGATTGCATGCCGATCTCGTAGGAGCGCCCTCGCAGCTCGCCGATCACCCGCATCGCAGACAGCGAGCTACCGCCGAGATCGAAGAAGTTGTCGTCCAACCCGATTCGCTGTGTCTGCAGCACTGCCTCGAAGGCCTCGACCACGGCGATCTCCGATGCCGTCCGTGCGGGCCGGTAGCCGGTGGTGCCGAAGATCGGCGTCGGTAGCGCGGCGACATCGAGCTTTCCGGTTCCGGTACGCGGAATCTGATCGATGACCGTCACCGCGGACGGCACCATATGAGCGGGCAGCGACCGCCTGGCATGCTCGCGGACGGACGCGGGCGCTGCCGTGCCGGTGATGTAGGAGACCAGGGTCTGCTCCCCCGCGGGCCCGGGCACGGCCAGAGTCACCGCGACATCGACGTCGGAGTGCGTGGTCAGTACCGCGTCGATCTCGCCCGGCTCGATGCGGAACCCGCGAATCTTGACCTGCTGATCGCTGCGGCCGCTGTAGAGCAACCGGCCGTCGACGGTGCGCCGCACCAGGTCGCCGGTACGGTACATCCGCGTTCCCGGTTCCAGCGGATCGGCAACGAATCGTGTTGCCGTCAAACCGGACCGGCGGTGATAGCCGCGCGCGAGGGCCGGGCCCGCCACGTACAACTCTCCTCGCACTCCGATAGGAACGGGATGCAGACGGGCGTCGAGCACCATCGCACGCAGACCGTGCAATGGTCTGCCCAGCGTGATCGGTTCGGCGGTGCGCACCACACCGAGGGTGGAGATGTCGGTGGCTTCGGTCGGCCCGTAGCCGTTGAGCATCAGTCGCCCTCGACTCCACCGGGCCACCAGTTCTGCGCTGCATGCTTCCCCGCCGACGCACAGCACCTCGAGGCAGTCGAGTCCTTCAGGATCCAGGGTCGACAGCGCCGACGGTGTCATCAATGCGTGGGTGATCCGCTCGTCGCGGATGAAGGTGGCCAGCTCCGCTCCACCGAGAATCGTCGGCGGTGAGACCACCAGCGTTGCGCCGGCGGACAGTGCGGAGATCATCTCGCCGACCGCCATGTCGAAACTCGGAGACGTGTTGTGCAGGAATCGCGACGACGGTTCGACGCGATGCATCTCCTTACGTGAGGCCGCCAGGTTCGCGAGACCTCGGTGGCTGACGACGACACCCTTCGGTCGGCCGGTGGACCCGGAGGTATAGATCACGTATGCGGCAGTCGACGCCATCACCGGACCGGTGAGTTCGCTTGCTGCGACCGGTGTCTCGGTTGCCTGCTCGAGTTCGGCGATCGACGTGGGGTCGTCGAGTTCCACCCAGGGCACATCCGCCGGCATGCTGCGAGCCACCACCGAAATGGTCAGTCCGAGTACGGCACCGGAATCGGTGATCATGTGGGTGATGCGCTCGGCCGGGTATCCCGGATCGATCGGAAGGTAGGCCGCGCCGGTTCGGGTGACAGCCCAGGTGCACAGGACCGACTCCGCCGAGCGTGGAAGGGCAACAGCTACTACGGTTTCCGGGCCGACGCCGTATCCGAGCAGTACGCGAGCCAATCGATTCGCGTACGCGTCCGCCTGGCGGTACGTGTAGTCGATTTCGTTCCAGCGCAGCGCAACTGCATCCGGTCGGGCGGCCACAGCATCGTCGATCAACTGACCGAGGGAGCGGACCGGGGCGTCCGCCGGGCCGTGCAGCACGGTGTCCTGGGGCGGGGCAAGATCGCCGACCGGTGCCGACGGATCCGCCAGCGCCGCGTCGAGCAGCGCGGTGAACTCATCGACGAACCGGGTGGCGGTCGAGGCGTCGAACAGATCGGTTGCGTACCGCAGCGATCCGCGGAGTCCATCGGATTCGGTGATGGTCAGGGCCAGATCGAAGCGAGTGACCTCCGATTCGTAGGGGAACGGAGTGATCTCGAGACCGGGCAGCTGCATGCCCTCGGGCCGTGCGGTCTCCAGTGCGATCAGGGCCTGAAACAGCGGGGAGTGTGCAGTGGAGCGAGCCGGTGCCACTGCCTCGACCACTCGCTCGAACGGCACGTCGGAGTGCTCCATCGCGGCCAGATCCACGGTGCGGGTGTGCGCAACGAGTTCGGTGAACGATCGACTCGGGTTTACGTCGAGACGGAGGACCAGGGTGTTGACGAACATGCCGACGACGTCGTCCAGCGCACCGGATCCCCGGCCCGATACCGGGGTGCCGACGGGAATGTCCGTGCTGCCGGTCAATCGAGCCAGCAGCACGCCGTACGCCGCATGCAACACCATGAACGTCGAGGCTCCGGTGGTTCGCGCGAGCGAACGCACGGCCGCAGTAGTCTGCTCGGAGAGGGAGAACTCCACGGCCCGTCCACGTTTGGACGCCGCTGCCGGTCTGGGTCGGTCGGTGGGCAGATCGAGCACCGCGGGCAGGTGGGCCAAAGTCTGCTTCCAGTACCTGATCTGCTGTGCCAGAACCGAAGCGGGATCCTCGTCGTTGCCCAGTACTCGTCGCTGCCACACGGCGAAGTCGGCGTACTGCACCGGCAGTGGAGTCCATTGCGGTGGGGTGCCGTGTGACCGCGCCCCGTAGGCAAGGGCGACGTCGCGCGCCAGTGGCGTCATCGACAGCCCGTCCGCGCTGATGTGGTGCACCACGAGGACCAGCACGTGCGCCTTCGGTCCGGTCCGCAGCAACGTGCCGCGCAGCGGCACAGCGTCGGTGACGTCGAACCCGCGGCCGATCACCGCCGCCACCCGGGCCAGCACCTCGTTCTCGGCGACGTCCACCGGATGCAGGTCGAGTTCTACGTTCCGGGCGATCACCTGTGCCGGAACGCCGTCGACCACCGGGAAGTAGGTTCGCAGCGATTCGTGTCGGGCGAGCACATCGGCGACGGCGAGTTGCAGTGCGGCGTCGTCGACAGTCCCGTTCAACTGCACCGCAAAGGCGATGTTGTATGCCGCCGATGTCGGATCGAACCGATTGAGCAACCACATCCGCATCTGCGCGTAGGACAGCGGGATTACCGACGGTCGCGGACCGGCGACCAACCGCGGCAACGCGGAGCGTTCGGCCGAGTCGACCTCCGCGGCCAACGACCGCACCGTCGGCGACTCGAACACCGCGCGCACCGGTAGTGCCGTTCCGACCGCATCGTTGATGTGCGCGATCAACCTGGTGGCCGACAACGACGTACCGCCGAGGGCGAAGAAGTCGTCCCCCGCACCGACGGTTCGGTGCCGGGGCGCCGGTGTGTCGAGAACCTGGGCGAAGGCGTCGGCGACGATGCGCTCGGTGGCAGTGGCGAGCTCGGTGCAGACCTGCGTGGGGGCTGTCGGAATCGGCAGCGCGGCTCGGTCGATCTTGCCGGACCCCGTTCGTGGGATCGCCTCCAGCACCGTGATCGACTGCGGCACCATGTGAGTGGGCAGGAACCGGCGTGCATGATGCCGAACGAGTTCGGGGTCGAGTACTCGCCCGGCTGCCGGTACGACGTAGCCGATCACCTGAGATCCGTTCACCGCACTGACGGACTGTGCGACGCCGTCGTATCGGGCCAGTATCGCGTCGATCTCACCCAGCTCGATCCGGAATCCGCGTACCTTCACCTGCGCGTCACGGCGGCCGATGTGTTCGTACCGATTTTCGGCTGGAGTCGAGCCTGCGGAAACGACCCGGGTGATCAGGCGCACCAGGTCGCCGGTGCGGTACAACCTGCGGCCGTGGTGATCTGCGACGAAAGATGTTGCCGTCAGCCCGGATCGACGGTGATAGCCGCGGGCCACTCCATCTCCGGTGAGGTAGAGCTCGCCGACGGACCCGGTCGGCACGGGATGTAGACGATCGTCGAGAACCACCGACTCGACCCCGCGAACCGGCCCACCGATCGAGACCGGAGCGCCTGGTTCGAGTGGTCCGTCGATCGTGGCGAAGATCGTGGTTTCGGTGGGTCCGTACCCGTTGAACATTCGCAGGCGAGCAGACCACGCATCGGCGAGCGTGGGCGGGCAGGCCTCGCCGCCGACGACGATGGTGGTCGTCTCCGAAACGTCGGACGGGTCGACGGTGGCCAACGCTGCCGGGGTCACGAAGGCGTGGGTGACGCGTTGCAGCTCGGCGGCGAGTTCCAGCCCACCGAGTACGTCGGCGTCGGCGATCACCATGGTCGATCCCGCGCCGACGGCCAACAGCAGCTCGAGGACCGAGGCGTCGAAGCTCGGTGACGCGAAATGCAAGGTGCGTGAGGTGGTATCGAGTGCGAAGCGATCGACGAGGTCGGCAACGAGATTGACCAACCCGCGGTGCGATACGACGACGCCCTTGGGTTGGCCGGTGGTCCCCGAGGTGTAGATCATGTACGCGGGATGATCCGATCGCAGCACCGCAGACCGGTCGAAGTCGCCCACCGGTGTGCTGTCCGCGCCGCCGACGGCCGCGTCGTCGATGCAGATCCAGGTGGCGTCGGTCGGCAGCGATTCGAGGTGCCGATCGTCGGTGATGCCGAGCGTGACGGCGGAATCGGTGAGCATGTACTCGATGCGCTCGGCCGGATAGGTCGGGTCGATCGGGACGAACGCGGCACCGGTCTTGGCGACGGCCCAGGTCGCGAGGATCGAGGAGAGCCCGCGTCGTAGCGCGACCGCCACATACTGCTCCGGCCCCACTCCGCGTCGAATAAGGTTGCGCGCCAGTGCGGTTGCAGCGTCGTCGAGCTCGCAGTAGGTCCACCGAACTCCGCCGACCTCGAGCGCGACAGCGTTTCCGCCTGCACTCATGACGGCACCCGCCAGTAGATCGGGCAGAGTGCGATGCGCAAGTGCGGGTGCCCCGTGCAGGCGTTCGGACTCGTCGGCGGTGAGGATCTCGATGTCTCCCACCGGCCGAATCGGGTCTGCGAGCGCCGAGGCGAGGATCGTGCGGAACCGGTCTGCTAGAAGGGTGACCGTCGCTTCGTCGAATATGTCGGTGGCATAGATGATTTCCACCGAGGTGGCGTCGGACGACGACGAGAAAGACATGGTGACGTGCAGGTCGAACTTGGCCGCCACATGCGCGGTATCGAGTGGGCGTACGGACAGGTTCGGTAGCTCCACCGACGGCGGCGACGCGTCCTCGATCGAGAGCATCACCTGGAACAACGGGTGGTATGCCGTCGAGCGGGGCGGCTGCAGGATGTCGACCAGTCGCTCGAAGGGAATGTCGGCGTTGGCATAGGCGTCGAGATCTCGCTCGCGCACCGACGTCAGAATGTCGGTGAACGAGTCGGAGGGTTCGATCTGCGAGCGCAATACCAGAGTTCCGACGAACATGCCGACGAGGTCGTCCACTGCCCGCTGCCCGCGGCCTGCCACCGGAGTGCCGATCGTGATGTCGCGGGTGCCCGATACGCGAGCGAGGGTCGCTGCCAGTGCCGCGTGCGCGACCATGAATCGCGTCGATCCGGTGCGTTCGGCCAATGCGGTCATTGCTGCAGCGGTATCGGGGTGCAGATCGACGGACAGTCGGCTCCCTCGATGGGACGCCACCGCCGGGTGGGGCCGGTCGGTCGGCAACGCGAGTCGGTCGGGAACACCGTCCAGTGCTTCCGTCCAGTACCGAATCTGTTTCGCTGCAACCGAATCAGGATCGCTCTCGGCACCGAGACGTTCGAGTGTCCACAGCGCGTAGTCGGCGTACTGCACCGGCAACGGCGTCCACGTCGGAGCGTGGCCGGCTGCCCGAGACCCGTACGCGATCATCACATCGCGCGCCAGCGGGTTCATCGACCACCCGTCGGCGGCGATGTGGTGTGCAACGACGACGAGCACGTGCTCGTCGGCCGAGAGTTCGAGTACTGCGACTCGCAAGGGTGGCGCGACCGTCACGTCGAATCCCTGGGCTGCCAGGGCATACAGCGCGCCGTCGAGTAGTGCCTCGGTGGTCCTGGAGACGGTGACGTCCGGGTACCGCGACGTGACGACTTGCTGCGGGCCGTTCGGGCCGTCGGGGTACACGGTCCGCAGAATCTCGTGGCGTTCGACCACGTCGACCACACCGGTGCGTAGCGCAGCGACGTCGAGGATACCGCTGACCCGGAAGGCGGCGGCGATGTTGTAGGCCCCCGACGACGGGTCGAATCGGTTCAGCAACCACATCCGGTGCTGGGCCGGCGACAACGGGATTCGTTCCGGTCGGGGTCCTATGGCGATGGCGTGGCTTCCGCGACCGTGGCCGAGGCGGGTAGTCAGCAAGCGAACCGTCGGGGCTTCGAAGAGGTCTCGGACGCCGAGGTCGGAGTCCAGTTCCGCATTGACCCGCGCGATCACCTGGGTGGCGGTGAGCGAATCGCCGCCGAGGGCGAACCACGATCGCGTCACGCTGACCGGATCGGAGACGAGCACGTCGGAGAAGATCTGCGCAACAGCCGCTTCGGATGTTCCTACCGGCTCCACGATCTTCTCCGCGGCGGCCAGCGGGTCCGGGAGCGCTGCGCGGTCGAGCTTTCCGGCCGTGCCGAGTGGCATCGCGTCGAGCAGGACGATGGCCGACGGCACCATGTATTCGGGAAGGGTGAGTGCCGCGTGGGCCGTCACGGACTCGGTATCCGCCGGGCCGACGACGTACGCGATCAAGCGGTCCGAGCGCACGACGGCAACCGCCGAGTGCACACCGTCGACCGCCAGCAGGGCCGCTTCGACCTCGCCCAGTTCGAGCCGTTGACCGCGAAGTTTCACCTGGAAGTCGTTGCGGCCCAGGTACTGCAGTGCACCGTCCTCGGACCATCGCACGAGGTCTCCGGTGCGGTACAGCCGGCGTCCCGAGTCGGCCGCGACGAAGCGGGCCGCCGTCAGATCCGGCCGTGCGGCGTACCCGCGGGCCAGCTGCACTCCGCCGAGGTAGAGCTCGCCGGCAACGCCCACCGGCACGGGCTGCAGGAGCGAATTGAGAACGTGCACGGTGGTGTTCCACACCGGCGTGCCGATCGGGACGGGGCCTTGTTCGCCGGCTCCGGTGCGGTGGTAGGTGACATCGACTGCAGCCTCGGTCGGGCCGTAGAGGTTGTGCAGTTCGGCGTCGATCGCCCCGTGAAAGCGTTCGACGATGGCACGCGGCAGTGCCTCTCCACTGGAGAACACCTGCCGCAGCGAGGTGCAGCGGTCCGGGCCACCGTAAGTGAGGAACAACTCCAGCATGGAGGGCACGAAATGTGCTGTTGTGACGCTGTGTTCGCCGATGAGGTGGGACAGGTACACCGGGTCACGATGACCGTCGGGTTCGGCGATGACCGTGGAGGCACCGACGAGATGCGGCCAGAACAGCTCCCATACCGAGACATCGAATGTGGCCGGAGTCTTGTGCAGCACCACATCCTGGGTAGCGAGCGGGTACTCGTGCTGCATCCACAGCAGTCGGTTGACGATGGCGCGGTGAGAGACGGTGACGCCCTTGGGCTTACCGGTGGAGCCGGAGGTGAACAGCACGTAGGCCGCGTGGTCCGGACGCAGCCCGGGTGCGGGTCCGAGGGGCCCGGTGCCGAATGCGCTCAGATCCAGAGTGTCGAGATCGACCGCGTCGACCGGAACATCGACCAGTGTGCCGAGTATCAACGACGGCGCTGCGGTGGTGATGAGATGCTCGATGCGAGTCCGCGGCATCGACGGGTCGACGGGGAGGTACGCACCGCCGGCGGCCAGCACCGCGTGGACTGCCACGAGTTGATCGAGGGAGCGGGCCATCGCCACACCGACCACGTCGTCGGGTCCGATTCCGACGCTGCGCAGATAGCGGGCCAGGCACCGCACGCGGGCACCGAAGTTGGCGTAGGTCAGGCTCTTTCCCTCGAACACCGCCGCGGTAGCGTCGGCATGCTTATTCGCCGCGGCTGCGAGGAGGTCGACGAGGGTGTGCGCGGCCACCGGGTGGTCGGTGCGGTTCCACTCCGTCCGCCGCGAATGCTCGTTCTCGGAGAGCAAGTCGAGTTGCGCAACCGGGCGGCGCGGGTCGCCGGTGAGTCCGTCCAGGGCACGGCGGAATCGCTGGGTGATCGATGTTGCGCGAGCCGAATCGATGCTGGCCTCCGCGTATTTCAACGTCATGTGCACCGTCGGCTCGAGGACGGTGATCAGCGTCAACGGATAGTGGGTGGCATCGGTGACGCTCAGGTCGCGTACTCGCATGCCCGCGATGTCGGTATCGCTGTTCAGCGCCGAGTGGTCTACCGGATAGGACTCGAACACTGTCAGAGTGTCGAACCCGGCTCCGGCACCCACTCGCGACCGGACTTCGGGCAGCCCCACGTGGTGACTGTCCAGCAGGTCCACACCCTGGGCCTGCACACGTGCGAGAAGCGATGCGACGGTGTCGTGTCGGTGCACACGGACCCGGACGGGCAGGGTGTTGATGAACAATCCGAGAGTGTCTTCGACGCCGGTCAGATCGGCCGGTCGGCCCGAGACCGTCGCCCCGAACACCACGTCGTCCCGGCCGAGCTCGGCGACCAATACCAGTGCCCAGGCAGCCTGGACGACGGTATTGACGGTGACCGACAACTCTCGTGCGGCGTCCTTCAGGGCCGAAATCGACGTGTCGTCGAGGGGTACCGACAACTCCGCGGGCATGTCGTGGTCTGCGCCGTGGCCGGGCACGAGCAACGACGGTTCCTCGACGCCGGACAGAGCATCGGCCCACTTGTCCAGTGCGGCTGCGTGATCACGCTGGTCGAGCCACTTCAGGTAGTTCCGATACGTCCTGGCCGGGACAGGAATGGGACCGTCGGCGGCGTACAGGACCAACAGTTCCTTGACGAAGATCGGCATCGACCACCCGTCGAACAGGATGTGGTGGTTGGTGACCACGAGTGACGGACCGTTCTCGGTCTCGATCAGTACGAACCGCAGCAACGGCGGTTCGCCCAGGTCGAACCTGGTGACGCGTTCGGCCCGGGCGATGGCGGGTACGTCGGCGGAATCGGCTTGGATTGTGCGCCAGCCTAATTCGGGATCGGCCAGGACGAGCTGCACCGCGGTCCCTCGATCGTCTCGAACGAAGGCCGTGCGCAGGCTGTCGTGGCGGGTGAGCAACCGGTGGGCGGCCCGCCGCAAGCGGGCAGCGTCGACGTCTCCGCCGAGCTCGAATACCAGCTGGGCGGTGTAGACGTCGACGTGCCCGCGGGTGAGCTCGGATTGGAACATCAGTCCCTGCTGCAGCGGGGCGAGTGGCCAGATGTCGTCCAGCTCGCCGTACTTGCTCTCCCACCGGTCTATCTGCTGCTGATCGACGTCGACCAGGGATACATCGCTCGGTGTGAGCCCACCCGCATCCGGGGCCGCTGCGTGCGCGGCGAGCCGAGCAAGCGCAGACGTCCATCGATCGGCCAACCTGTCGACCTCGTGGCGGTCCAATACGCCGCGAGGGAATGCGAACGTTGCCCGCAATCGACCGTTGGTGACCATCGCATTGATGTCGAGAGCGACCGTGACCGGCAGCCGGTCGCCGCTGCCGGAGCCGATGTCCATCGACGCGTCCGGGATCCAACCGCGGCCGCGCATGGCGTCGGGAATGTCGGTGTCGATGCGTCCGAGGTAGTTCATGCTGATCTGCGGTGCATGGCTCTCGGCGAGGACGGCACCGGTGTCGTGATTGAGGTATCGCAGCAGACCGAAGCCGCTGCCATTTCCTGGTATCGCGCGTATCTGTTCCTTGACGCGCTTGATGGCACCGGACGCCGACGCAGCACCCTCCAGGATGTTCTCTGCATCGATACCGTCGAGGCACAGGCGGACCGGGTGGGTGGAGGTGAACCAGCCGACCGTTCGAGACAGGTCGGCACCGGGTACCAGATCCTCGTCGCGACCGTGGCTTTCGACCGACACGAGAAACGACGACGGCCGTTCGGACCAGATCGCCAGCGCCAGTGCCGTGAGAAGCACGTCGTCGACGGTGCCGCGGTAGGTGCGTGTCAGCGGCCCCGTCAGAGCCTCGGTGATCTCGGCGGTGAGCTCGACCGAGACTTCGTCGCGGGTGGCACCGACGTCGATGCTCGGATCGAGGGGCCGCGAGCCGATCATCTCGTGCGGGCCGTCGAGAAGTGTTGTCCACCCGGCTAATTCCGAGTCCGATCGAGCGGCGACGTCGCGCAGGCCGTGGGCCCATCGGCGCATCGAGGTGGACACCGGCTGCAGCATCACGGCGGATTTCGACTGCACCTGATGCCAGGCTGCGGCCAGGTCGGGAACCAGAATGCGCCACGAAACGCCGTCGATCACCAGGTGGTGGGCGATGACGATCACGCGTCCGATGCCGTGGGTGTCGATGATCTCGGGGTGGCCGGTATCCGGGGCCACCCAGACCACCTGCAGCATGACGCCATCACGCGGACGCAGACGGCCGGCGAAGATACGAGCGGATTCGACCAGTACGGAAGCGAACTCGCGGCTGCCGGGTCTGCTGCTGGTCGACACCCTGGTGACGACCGCATCGAGATCCACACTGCCGGCCGGCCGAATCGTCAGGCCGTCGTCGGTCAGTACCGATCGCAACGCGTCGTGATGGTCGAGTATCGCCGCGACGGTGTGCCGCAGCCCGTCCAGTTCGAGATCTGCCGGTGCCGTGAGGACGAGAGTCTGGTGGAATGCGTCCATTCCGGCGGCCCCGGTCAGCGACCCGACCGTCTGCTCCATGATGGGGGTCAACGGCATATCGCCCACGCCGCCGCCCGGTAGCTCGTCGAGCGTCACCTGGTGCGCGACGTCGGTCGCGACCTCGGCCAACCCGGCGACGGTCCGGCGCTCGAAGACGTCACGAGCAGTGATCACCACACCCAGCGATTTCGCGCGAGCCACCAGCTGGATGGCAACGATGCTGTCGCCGCCCAGAGAGAAGAACGAATCGTCGATGCCGATCGAGTCGCGCTGCAGCACAACGGCCATGGCGTCGGCCAGAATGGTCTCGACCGGTGTCGACGGGGCGCGGTAGGCAGTGGCGTCGGACTCGAAGACGGGTTCTGGCAGTGCGGATCGATCCACTTTCCCGGTGGGGGTCAGGGGGATGGCGTCGATCTCGAGCACCACCCCGGGCACCATGTGGGCGGGCAGCGAGCGAGAGACGAACGCACGCAACGCCGTGTGATCGAGAGCGCCCGTCGGTTTCACGTAGGACACCAGGATCGAGGCGTCTCCCCGGCGGTGCACCACCGACACTGCGAAGTCCACCGACTCGTGTCGGGACAGGACTGCGTCGATCTCACCGAGTTCGACGCGTCGGCCGTGGATCTGAACCTGGAAGTCGCTGCGGCCGACGAACTCGAGCGTGGCCGAGTTCAGCGGACCGATCCACCGAACGATGTCTCCGGTGCGATAGAGGCGCCGGCCGTGTCCGAACGGGTCGGCGACGAAGCGGGCGGCCGACAGACCGGTTCTGTGGTGGTAGCCGCGGGCGATGCCGGGGCCGCCGAGGTAGAGCTCCCCTGCAGATCCCGGCGGCACGGGCCGCAGCCGGCCGTCGAGGACGACTGCGTACGAGCCCTGGACCGGTCGGCCGATCGTGATGCCGCGCGGATCCGTCTGAGGCTGCGTCATCGTCACGACGATGGTGGTCTCGGTGGGGCCGTAGCTGTTGAACAGCAGCGCTTTCGCGCCGAATCGACGCACCAGGTCCGGTGGCATCACGTCTCCACCGACGACGACGGCGACCAGGTCGTCGAGCTCGGAGGCGTCGACGGTGGTGAGCAACGCGGGGGCACAGATGATGTGGGTGATGCGCCGCTCACGAAGGAAGTGGGTGAGCTCGTCCCCGCCGATCACGCTGGGAGGGGCGACGACCATGGTCGCTGCCGCACTGAATGCCTGAATCATCTCGAACAGGGAGGCGTCGAAGCTGGACGACGAGAAACGGAGCAGGCGCGACGACGTGGTGACGCGCAGTTCTTCTCTGGCGTCCGCGGCGAACGTCGCCAGTCCTGCGTGGGTGACCAGAACGCCCTTCGGAGTGCCCGTGGATCCGGAGGTGTAGATCATGTAGGCAGCGTGCTGCTCGGTGAGCAGTGCGCGCCGATCTGCATCGGTGACGGGCGCAGACGACCTGCCGGCGCATTCCTCGCGACACTCGACGGCGTCCATGTCGAGCCAGGCCACGTGTTGCGGAAGCGTCTGCGACAGCACGTGTTCGGTGATTCCGATGGTCGCCGCAGAGTCGACGAGCATGTGGGCGATGCGTTCGGTCGGGTAGTCGGGGTCGACCGGAACGAACGTGGAACCGGACGCGGCGACGGCCCACAGTGCGACGATGGATGCGATCCCGCGAGGTAGGGCCACGGCGACGACGCTGCCCGGACCGGCTCCGCGCGCGATGAGGGTACGGGCGATCGTGTTGGCGCGTTCGTCGAGTTCGCGATAGGTGAGCTTCTCGGCACCGAACTCGACAGCGACGTTGTCGGCCGCAGCGTCCACACCGCGGCGGAGTAGGTCCGGAAAGAGAATGGGTGCAACAGCATCGGACCCGGCCAGCGGTACGAGGGCCGATCGCTCGGCTGCGTCCAGCACATCGAGGTCGAGTATCGCTGCGTCGGAATCTGCAGTGAGGAATCGCTCGAACAGGGCAAGGAAACGGCGGTGCAGATCCGTGAATTGTTCGGCCGCATAGATGTTGGGGTTGCCCTCGAACTCCAAGCGGGACCGGGTTCCGTTCGATGCCGGATAGATGTTGATCGACAGATCCTCCACGGGCCCGGTGGAGAGCACGTTGAACTCGCCGGTGAGCGGTCCGAATGTCACCTCGGTCTCGTAGGCCATGATGTTGAGCGCCGGGCCGAAGAATCCGCGAGTGTCGCTGCCTGCACCGCAGTCGCGCCGGATGTCCTCGGCTCGATAGCGCTGGTGCCGCAACGCGCCGGTCAGCTCCAACTGCACGTCCGCCACCAGTGTCGACAGCGTGCACCCCGGGTCGATGCGGACGCGGACGGGCAGCACGTTGGAGACCATGCCTCCGGAGCGTCGCAACAACGCGGTCGTGCGGCCGGCCACGGGCAAGCTCAGCACCACGTCGGTGGTTCCGGTCATCCGAGCCAGGAACGTCGCGACGGCGGCGATGGCGAGCGGAGCGAAGGCGGAGTCGAGGCGTCGCGCGGCATCGTCGAGCACTCGTTCGATCGGCTCCGGAAGGTACCCACCGCGCACGTGGGACCGCGCCGCGGGAGGGGCGAGGACGCCGGTGATCGATGGCGGCGGCGGCATGTCGATCGTCTTGCCTCGCCAGTACTCGCGATCCTTGGCGAAGCGAGGGGACTGCCGATAGAGGGACTCGGCGGCGTAGACGTCGGCGAGCGAACCGGCCCGAGACGGTGTGGGCTCGCGTCCCTCGCTGATGTCGGTGTAGATCGACGCGACGCGTCGCATGAACTGAACCGCGCCGTACCCGTCGAGCACGATGTGGTGGACGTGGGAGTACCAGAAGGTGCGGTCGTCGGCGATGCGCAGCATCGCGCCCATGATGAGGCGACCGTGCGTCAGATCGACAGGGGTGCTGTACGCGGCACGCATCCATTCACGCGCCGCGGACTCCGGATTCGATTCTCGGCGAAAGTCCACTACCGCCGAATCGTCGATGTTCTCGACGTCGATGTACTGGTGGGGTTCTCCGTCCACCTCGATCAAACGCACAGAACCGACACCGAACTCGCGCGCGGTGCGACGGCAGGAATAACGCATCAGGTCGAGATCGACGGCACCGCGAATATCGAGATAGTTGGCAATGGTGATCGGAACGGTACTCAACAAATGTTGAGCGAACCACAATCCACGTTGGGCGGCGGTGAGAGGAAAGGGTTCGGTGTCTTCCACAGACGTCCGATCCGGCTCTTCTTCCCGAATCGTCAGTGAATCAGGAGATTCCAATGACTCGCCTCTTCGTGCACGTAAGGGAGCGGATACCGGCACGCCGTCGTGCGATGAAAGGAAATCGACGTTGCCCCGAAACGTCCTCCACTGCGAATGGAGTTCCAGCTACCGGCTTATCGACGTAGGTTTACACACCCGTTACCAACGGGTCAACCGTCTTTGGCCCATCGCCGTAGTCCTTGTTAATTCACAGAATCCCAGGAGGCCATTCGATGACACCTAACAATGCCGAAGGGCACCTACAGCCGACCGTGTTCGACTATAAGTGCCCTCAGGCCTGCGAAACAGCTACGGCTAAGCCGACTTCCACACTGCGACCACGGACGGCCGCGGCTGGGTGTCGCCGCCGTCGGGCCAATGCGAGATGGGTGCATCGGCGGTGGCGTCGTCGCTCTCACCCGGGTGCTGCACGCACACCATGACACGCTCGTCGGTGACGATCGGCCCGCAGGTCTCGCCGCCCGCGGGAACCGTCAGGAACTGTCGCGTCTCGCCGCGACGGTCACCGTCCAGCACCACCGCGAACAGTCCGTCGTTGGAGTCGAGGGCGTTGCCGTCGGTGGAGACCCACAGGTTGCCCTTCGCGTCGAACGCCAGGTTGTCGGGGCACGAAATGGGGCTGACCTGGCTCTTGTCGAAGCCGCCGTAATAGGTGTCGGCCTCGTTCGGATCGCCGCAGACCAGCAGCAGATTCCACGTGAAGGACGTGCCCGCGTGGTCGTCGTCGAGCTCGAGCACCTGGCCGTTCTTGTTGGTGTTGCGCGGGTTCGCCTCGTCGGCCGCAGCTTTGCCCTCGGTGCCACGATTGGAGTTGTTCGTCAGCGCAACATAGACCTTGCCGGTCACCGGGTTGGGCTCGAAGTCCTCGGGACGGTCCATCTTGGTTGCGCCCACCTTGTCGCCTGCCTGGCGGGTGAACACCGCGACCTCTTCGGCGGACATGCCGTCGACGAGGGACTTCCCGCGCCCGTCCTCGCCGGTCTCGAGCAGGGGGATCCACGTTCCGGTGCCGCGGAATTCACCGTTGGCCGGCAGGGTGCCGGATCCGTCGATCTCGTCGGGAGTATCGCCGGTGAGGGTCGCGACGTACAGCGTGCCCGCATCGAGCAGCGTCAGGTTGTTACGCATCGCGGCCGCGCCGGTGCCGGGCATCATCTTTCGGCTCGAGACGAACTTGTACATGTAGTCGAAGCGCTCGTCGTCGCCGCTGTAGGCCACCACGGTGCCGTCGTCGGTGACATGGATCGTCGCGGCCTCGTGCTTGAAGCGGCCGAGCGCGGTGTGCTTGATCGGGGTCGACTGCGGATCCCACGGGTTGACCTCGACGATGTAGCCGAATCGGTTGACCTCGTTGGGCTCCTGGGCCAGATCGAAGCGCTTGTCGAAGCGTTCCCACTTACGATCGCTCGCCGCACCTTCCACGCCGTAGCGCGAGAGACGCTTCGCCACAGTCGGATCCGTGACGCTGTCGGCGTTGGCGAAGTACTGGTTGAAGTTCTCCTCGCCCGACAGCACGGTTCCCCAGGGCGTCAGACCACCCGAGCAGTTGTTGAACGTGCCGAACACCTTGGTGCCGGTGGGATCGACGCTCGTCTTCAGGAAATTGCTGCCCGCAGCCGGGCCGGTGACGACGAACTCGGTGTTACCGGTGATGCGGCGGTTGTACTGCCCCATGGCCGGGGTCAGCTTGCCGGTGCCGGATTCTCCCTGCACCTGCACCACCGAAAGTCCGTGTGCGGCAACGGCGATGTCGAACTGCTCACGGGTGGGGTTCTCGGCGTCGTAGCCCTTGAACATGGCGGGCTCGGTGCTGTACTCGTGGTTGACCACCAGCAGATGCGCGTTCGGTGTGCCCTCGATGGGCAGCAGACCGGCGAAGTCGTTGTTGAAGCCGAACTGCTTCTCCTGCGCGGCGGCAGTCTGAGAATCGAAGTCGAATGCCGGTGCGCCGGCCACCACGGCATCGCCCCAGCGGATGACGACGCCCTGCTCGTAACCCTCGGGAACCACGACCGCGTCCTCGGTGTTCGGTTCCACCGCAACGAAATCCACGCCGTCCACGGGCGGGGTGGCGGAGCCGGAGGTATCGGAACTTCCCGTGGCCGCCGGCTCGTCCGTGGAACACGCAGCCAGAGCACTACCCGCGCCCACGGCGAGTACGGCCATCGCCCCGCCCTTGATGACGCCGCGCCGCGACATCGCTGTCCTGACGATGTCGCCGAAGTACTCGCCCTTCGACGTGTTGGGAATCTCGTGGAAGCACGCATCGCCGCACTTGTACTTGCACGTCAGTGATGAGCGCTTGGAGCTTCCGTCGTGAACGGCGAACAAGGGTAGTGGCTTCATGTCACGGCACGCTGTCACCCAAAAGCGAAAGTAAAGGAACGTTCAGGTGAAGTCCCGGATAACGAGGTAACCCTTGGTCGCTAGAGCACCTGCGAGAGGAACGTCTTGAGGCGGTCGGTGTGTGGGTCGTCGAACAGTTGTTCCGGCGTGCCGGTTTCGACGGCGCTGCCATGATCCATGAACAGGACCTTGTTGGACACCGATCGCGCGAAGCCCATTTCGTGGGTCACCACCACCATGGTCATCCCGCCCTTCGCGAGATCGGCCATCAACGCCAGCACGCCCTTGACCAATTCCGGGTCGAGCGCGGAGGTGGCCTCGTCGAAGAACATCACCTCGGGCTTCATCGCCAGTGCTCGCGCAATGGCCACGCGCTGCTGCTGGCCGCCCGAGAGATTGCCGGGACGCGAGTCGGCCTTGTTTGCCAGGCCCACCAATTCGAGCTGCTCCATCGCGGCCGCGCGCGCCGCATCCTTGTTGAGCCCGAGCAGCTTCTGCGGCCCGAGTGCGATGTTGTCCGCGACGGTCTTGTGCGGAAACAGGTTGAAGTGCTGGAACACCATGCCGATCCGCTGCCGGAGTTCGTCCGGATTGTCTTTGAGCACCGACTTGCCGTCGAGCAGAATGTCACCCTGCTCCGGCTCGTGCAGGCGATTGAGGGCCCGCAGCAGCGTCGATTTTCCCGAGCCTGACGGCCCGATGACGGTGGTGGTCTTCCCTGCATCGACGTGCAGGCTCACCCCACGCAGAACCTTGTTGGTGCCGAACGACAGGTGAATGTCCTTGCCGGTCAGAGAAACTGAAGTCACGTCGGCTACCTCTCCACCACGATGGATGTTTCGACGGGACCGAGGGTGCCCGAGGTGTCGGCCTTACCGGATCGCAGGCGTCGGTCGATGAAGTTGACCAAGTGAGTCAGCGGAATGGTCAGGATCAGATAGAACAGCCCGGCCGCCAGTAGCGGCGACAGATTGCCGGTCTGGGCGGCGGTGTCCTGGCCCACGCGGAACAGTTCACGTTGCGAGGCAAGCAGACCCAGGAAGTAGATCAGCGAGCTGTCCTTGATCAACGAGATGAACTGGTTCACGATCGCGGGCAACACGCGCCGGATGCCCTGCGGCACGACCACCAGGTTCATGGACCGGCGGTAGCTGAAACCCAGTGCGCGGGACGCTTCGAGCTGACCGGAGTCCACGCTCTGGATTCCGGAGCGGAAGATCTCGCCGAAGTACGCTGCTGCCATCAAAGACAGTGCCAGGATGCCCAACGGGAACGGGCTTCTGCTGCCGGTGAACTGGGTCAGCGTCGGGCCGAACCCGAGGCCGATGAGCAAAATGACCACGGCGGCGGGTAGTCCACGGAAAATGTCCGTGTACACCCGCGCCGGCCAGCGGAGCCAGCGGGTGCGGGAGATACCCGCCACCGCCAGCCCGAGTCCGATCACGGTACCGATCACCCCCGACGAGGCCGCCAGAATGAGGGTGTTCGGCAATCCGACCGTGACCAGTTTGGGAATGGTCTCGCCGATCAGTTCCCAATCGAAGAACGTGTCGTACAGATTCGACAGTGTGCTCATGGGCTACGAGGCAGGCAGAACGGAAGCCTTGCTGCCCGGCTTCCAGTCGGCGGGAACCTCACGGTCCGGGTACCACTGCTTCTCGAGCGTGCTCCAGGTGCCGTCGTCCACCACGGCGTCGAGGCCGGCGTTGAGCGCGTCGACCAACGGCTGGTTGTCCTTGGCGACGGCGTAGGCGGTGAAGTTGGTGGTGTTGATCGTCCTCTCCAGGATGGAGACGCCGTCCTCGGTCTTGACCTGGCCGGTTGCCTGCTGCGACGGAGCGACCCAGGCATCGACCTGTCCGGACTTCACGTTGGCGTACGCGGTGTTGTAGTCCGGGAACCGCACCGGCTCGATGCCGAGCGTGTTGGTGACGTAGTCGTCCTGCACGGTGCCCTGCACCACGGCGATGCGCTGATCGGCGTTCAACTCGGCGATCGTCTTGATCGAGTAGTCGTTCTTCGCGACCAGTGCCATCTCACCGAAGTCGTAGCCGTTGGTGAAGGCGACGGTCTGACGACGCGCATCCGTGGTCGAGATGGACGAGGAACCGGCGTCGTAGACCTTGTTGTTGACCGCTGCGAGCAGTCCGGAGAACTCGGTGGCCGAGAACTCGACGGTGAGGTTCAGCTTGGCGGCGACGGCCTTGAGCAGCTCGTTGTCGAAGCCGGTGAAGTTGCCGGCCTCGTCGATGAAGATGTTGGGCGGGGCGTCGGACAGGGTGCCGACGTACAGCGTTCCCGGCTTGATCAGACCGAGGTTCGCGGTGTCGATCTGGTCGAGCGCGGTGACGCTGTCGGTCGTGTACTTGTCCAGCGATGCCTGGTCGGAACCGGCCAGGGCGTTCTCGCCGGTGCCGCCCGAGCTTCCGTCGGAACACGCGACGGCTCCGAGTGTGAGTGCGAGCGTCGCAGCAACGGCTGCGATGGCACGGCCTCGTAAACGACGAGTGTTCAAGATGGAGCTCCTAGGTGTAAATCGGGAGGGACGAACGAGGCTATCGCGCCGGTGGAGGCACACGACAATCACGTTGCAGTTGTATTAAGCACCCCACTTGTTCCCGAAATTCCCGAAGCCCAATCGCGCCTAGCGGTGTGCGTCCCGCCACGCGATGGCCTGGCCCAGCTCGGCGAGGTCGTAATCGGGCCCGTTGACGCCGACGGTGAACAGCGTGGCTCCGGCGTCGACGAAGTCCGCAGCGGTGTCCGCACCCGGCCACGAAACGGATCGAGTGATGCCCGAGACGTCGCGCCCGACGGTGGTGCCGTGCTCGGCGAGAATCTCCGATTTGCGCTTCAGGGCCTCGAGGTCGGCGAAGCTGTGCCAGATGTGCGCGTACTCGGCCACCATCTTCAGCGTCTTCTTCTCGCCGCCGCCGCCGATGAGGATCGGAATGTCGCGGGTGGGTGCCGGATTACCGACATCGAGACGGTGACGAATGCGGGCCAGGCTTTCCTTGAGCAGCGCCAATCGTGAACCGGCCGTGCCGAATTCGTAGCCGAAGTTCTCGTAGTCCTTCTCGTTCCACCCGGCGCCGATGCCGAGGATCAACCGGCCGCCGCTGATGTGGTCGACGGTGCGCGCCATGTCGGCCAGCAGGTCCGGGTTGCGGTAGCCACCGCCGGTGACGAGGGCACCGATCTCGACGTTCGACGTCTGCTCGGCCCACGCACCCAGCATCGTCCAGCACTCGAAGTGAGCGCCGTCGAGATCACCGTAGAGCGGGTAGAAGTGATCCCAGTTGAAGACGATGTCGACTCCCGCGTCCTCCGAGCGCAACACCGCGTCGCGGATGAGCTGGTAGTCGGGAGCGTGTTGGGGCTGAAGCTGAACACCGATCTTGACGGTCATGTACGTCTCCTCGTCGTGTGGGCTGTCTCACCCATGATGCACCCGAATGTGACTAGCCGATGCGGACGCCGCTCTCGGCCATCATCGCCCGCAGCACGAACCCTGCCTCGGAACCGACGATCTCGCCGACCAACGTGGTGTAGCGGTCGACGAACGCGCCGCCGTGCTGTTGCTCGTCCTCGTCACCGAAGTGGTGCGCCATTTCGTGCAGCACCACCAACTCGCGCAGCGCCCAGGCTCGATTGCCCTGGTGCAGGGGCACGGCGATGGTGGCGGTATCGCGCTCGTAGTGGGCGGCACCCGAGCCCGAACGCGCGCGGACGGTGATCACACGGCCGACGTTCGGCCAGGTGGCCGTGATCCAGTCCAGCGCCAGCACCGCATCGACGTAGGTCTGCACGGATGTCAGCGAGGCGAACTTCCGCTCGATCGGCAGCGTGATCTGGGAACCCATCACCGTGACGACGCGGTTGTCGCGCTCCTCGGCGCGATCGAACATGGTCCGCACCAGTTGTTCGGCGTCGTAGACGGCCGACCGCTGTGCGTCCCTCGGCCTGCTCACCGGGCCAGCATAAGCGTCGCCGAGTTGTTTCCCGTACGGCGCTCGCCTATGGTTCAACCGACAACGATTGTCGAAGTCATTCCCACTTCCAGGCTCAGGAGTTCGTCGTGCTCGTCGTCGAGGATCTATGCGTCGACGCCGGCCGCACCCGCATCGTCGACGGCGTCTCGTTCGAAGTACCTGCCGGTCGACGCGTGGGCTTGCTGGGCGCCTCGGGCTCGGGAAAGTCCTCCATCGCGTCTGCTCTGGTCGGATCTCTGCCGCCGGGACTGACGTGCTCCGGTCGCGTCGTGGTCGACGGCCACGACGTCGCAGGCGTTCCGACGCCGCAACGTCCGCGCAGCGCTCGTCCGGCGATGGTGTTCCAGGACTCCGCAACCGCGCTGAACCCGATGGTCACCGTCGGTGGGCAGTTGCGCACTCGGGACGCCGCCGCGCTGCTGGAACGCGTCGGTCTGCACGACACCGCGCGCGTCCTGGCCTCGCACCCACTCGAACTCTCCGGCGGGCAGCGTCAACGTGTATGCATCGCACTGGCATTGGCGCGTCAGTCGTCACTGGTAATCGCCGACGAGCCGACGACGGCGCTCGACGTACTGAGTCAAGCGCGCGTTCTCGATGCACTGGGACAGGTGCCGTCGCTGCTGCTGATCACCCACGACATCGCCGTCGCCGCCCAGTTGTGCGACCACGTGCTGGTTCTCGATTCCGGCCGGATCATCGAATCCGGCTCCACTGCAGAGGTACTGAAGAGCCCTCGCTCGGATCGGGCACGGCAGATGCTCGACGCGGCTCGGGCGGCTGATCCGTTCCGTCAGCTGGTCGCGTTGTGAGTGTGGACGAGGCTGCCGGTCTGGTCGCCACCGCAGTCACCAGACAGTACGACCGGCACGGCACCTCCCATACCGCCTTGGACGCCGTGACTTTCGCGGTGCCGCCGGCCGCACGTGTGGCCGTGGTCGGTGAATCCGGCTCCGGGAAAACGACGTTGCTGCGTCTACTGCTCGCCGTCGATGCACCGAGCGGCGGGAAGATCGCTCTCGATGGTCAGCCCGTCCGGCCTGGATCGCCGCGAAAATTGCGGTGGTTCCGCCGCCGTGTGCAGTACATCCCGCAGGACCCGGCGACGAGTCTCGACCCGCGCCGTTGCGTCCTCGACCTCGTCGCTATGCCGCTGCGCCTACTGGGTATCGAGGGTGATCACCGGGCCATGGCCACTGGCGCGTTGTCTGCCGTCGGACTCGACGCGCAATTCCTGGCCCGCCGGCCGGCCGAGCTGTCCGGCGGACAGAAGCAGCGAGTAGCCATCGCCCGCGCCGCGGCCTGCGAGCCGCACTACCTGCTGGCGGACGAGCCGGTCAGTGGGCTCGATCCCGACCTGCGAGAGCAGGTCCTGTCCGTCCTGGCCGAACTACCGGGCGCACTGCTGATCGTCAGCCACGACCTGTCGGCCGTTGCGCGCCTCTGCTCCGACGTATCGGTGATGCACGAAGGCCGCATCGTCGAAACAGGCACTGTACGAGCCGTTCTGACGCAGCCCCAGCACGAGCACACCCGAAATCTGATCGACGCCGTTCCCCGGCTCACGTAAGGACACCAGGAGTTACTTTGACCAGCAACATGTTCCGCATCGGCGCGCTCGCAGCAGTGGGCACGCTGACCCTCACCGGATGCTTCTCCTCCAGCTCTGCCTCGTCCGAGAGCGGCGAGAACCGGGTCCGCGTCGCGATGCTGCAGCCACCGCGATCGGGTTTGTCCCAGTTCAGCGACGACGCGTTCAAGCTGTCACGCTGGTCGACGGCCGAGACATTGATCATGCTCGACGATCTCGGAGAGGCCGAACCGGGTCTGGCCACCGCCTGGAACCGCGTGGACGACCGCACCTGGAACTTCGACATCCGCCCGGACGTCACGTTCCACAACGGTGCCCCCCTCGACGCGGCGGCCGTCGTGACCGCACTGATCGCCGCCACCCAGTCCGCACCCAAGCCGCGCATCCTCGACGGCGTCGACATGACGGTGACCGCGATCGACGCCGACAGCGTGGCCGTGACCACCGCCGATGTGGATCCATTGGTGCCGCAGCGACTGTCGAGCCCACAGTTGGCCATCCTGGCACCCGAGGCGTACTCGACGGGCACCAGCAACCCGGTCGGCACCGGCACCGGACCCTTCGTGCTGAAGGCCGTGAACGGCACGTCCACCGCGACCCTCGACCGTAACGAGAACTACTGGGGCGAGCCCGCGAAGATCTCCGGCATCGACGTCGATTTCGTACCCGACGGCACCGCCCGCGCCGCTGCGCTGCGCAACGGCACAGCCGATGTGGTGGAGGCGATTCCGGTGTCGCAGGCCGCCAACGTAGACGAAGCGCTGGTGCACGAGGTGCCGATGCCGCGCACCAACACGCTGTATCTGAACACTGCGTCTGGGGTCTTCGCAGACCCGGCCATGCGCGCCGCCGCCAGGGAATCGGTCGACAAGGATCGACTGGTCGACCAGGTGTACGAGGGCCGCGCCGACGCCGCGAACGGGCTGCTCGGACCCGCTCTGCCGTGGTCGGCGAACCGCCCGGCACGTACGCAGACCCCGGCTGGCGACGCCGCAGGTAAGAAGATAACCCTCGCCACGTTCACGGACCGAGCCGAACTCCCCGAGGTCGCGGTGCTGCTGCAGCAGGAGCTCGAAGCGAAGGGCTTCGTCGTCGAACAGGTGGTGCGCGAGTATCAATTCATCGAAACAGATGCTCTCGCAGGTGCATTCGACGCCTTCATACTCTCCCGCGCCACCGTGCTCGATTCCGGCGACCCGGCCGCCTACATGTATTCCGACTTCGCCTGCGAGGGATCGTTCAACATCTCGCAGTTCTGCGACCCGCAGGTCGATGCCGCGCTGGCCGACGCCGCAGCCACCGCCCCCGGCGACGAGCGTCGCACCGCCGTTCTCGAGGCCGAGAAGCTGATTCTCGAAAAGGACGCCGCCGTGCCACTGCTGCACGAACGTGTCATCCAGGGCGAGTCCGAGAACGTGACCGGCGTAGCCCGCGATCCACGCGAGCGGACGTTGATCACCAACCAGACCGCGTTCGAGTAGGCGGTGAGAACGACTGTCTCCCGGCTGCTCTCGGTGGCGGGCGTCGTACTTCTCGTCGGCATGCTGCCGTGGTTGTCCGACCGAGATCCCGCCCTGAGCATTCTCCGGGCACGCTCGGCCGAGCAAGAGGCAACCCCCGAGGCCCTCGCGGCCATTCGCGCCGATCTCGGTCTCGACGCCGGGCCGCTACGAACGTTCTGGAACTGGCTCACCGGCCTCGCGTCGGGCAACCCCGGAACATCCTGGAACACCGGCAAACCCGTACTTCCCGGTGCACTCGAGGCACTGTCCGTTTCGCTGACGCTGATGGGTTTTGCGATGGTCGTCGCGCTCGTCACGGCCGCTCTCGTCGTCGTGCCCAGCATGCGAGCCGGGCTGCGCGGCACGCCGAAACGTACCGGCGGCAGCATTGCGGCTGCCCTGACGTCGTTGCCGGAGTTCTTGCTGGCATCGGTACTCGTGGTAGTCGGGGCAGTGTGGTTGTCGTTCCCGGCGTACGGGTGGAACGGTCCGGAGTACGCGGTGCTGCCCGCACTGGCACTGGGCCTTCCGGCCGGTGGCTTGATCGGCCGCCTTCTCGCCGACGCGGTTGCCGTGACGTTCACCGAGGGGTGGGTCATCACGTGGACGGTGGCCGAATTCTCCCGGTGGCAGATCGCCGTTGCCGTGCTGCGCCGCGCCGTCCCCGGACTCGCGTCACAGGTCGGCCTGATCATGGTCGCCATGACGGGCGGCGCAGTGGCCGTCGAAAAGGTCTTCGCAATACCGGGATTGGGCCGCTCGACCCTCGGTGACGCGCAGTCGCAAGACCTGCCCGCACTGCAGATCGACATACTGTTGTTGTTGGCCGTCAGTGCTGCACTCGGTATCACGGCGGAACTGCTGCGCCGTCTGCTGCTCGGCAGCGCCCTGCACGAGAAGGCCATGCCGATTCCCGCCGGGGTGTTCCACCCGTCGCCGCGTCGGTGGGCCGTTCCGATCACGGCCGCATCGTTGCTCGCCGTCATGGTTTTGGTGGGGCTTCCACGAGACGGGCAGGTCACCACCCGTGAGAAGTTCGCTCGACCGTCGTCGGCGTTCCCGTTCGGAACCGACGCATCCGGTCGTGACCTGCTCGCCCGGGTAGCGGACGGAGCCGTGCGGTCGATCGGACTGTCTCTGGCGGTCACGCTGGCGGCCTTGTTCGTCGGGGTACTGCTGGGCTTGATTCCGCGAGCGACCAGAGGCCTCGTCGAGGTCACCAATGCCGCACCTCCCGTGGTGACCGGTATCCTCATAGCCGCGATCTGGGGTCCGAGTGCCGGTGGTGCGGCAGTAGCCGTGTTGATCGTGACGTGGGCTCCACTGGCCGCGCACACCGCCGCACTCGTCGACGAGGCACGGGCCCAGCCCTACATCTCCATCCTGCCCACACTCGGTGCCGGTAACGGCCGAATTCTGTTCGGCTCCATCGTTCCCGGCGTGCTGCCGGCCGTTCTTCGACACGCGATGATCCGACTGCCCGGGGTCGCTCTGGCGCTCGCGGCCCTCGGATTTCTGGGGCTCGGCCCGCAGCCTCCGACCTCGGATTGGGGACTGATCCTGTCCGACGGGGTAGCCGCCGTGGAGCGAGCACCGTGGGTGGCGGCAGCGCCACTGGCGTCGCTCATCGCGTTGGCTGTCCTCGCCGTGTCCGTCTCCAGTGCGACGTCGGGGCGAGTGAGACAGACACGGACAACCGGTAGCGTCGTCGAGAAAGTCGATGCAGGAGGGCGCGTTACATGATGGCGAGGACCGACAGATCGCCGACGCGATGGCGGTGGTCGTTTCTCGTGGATCTGCAGCGGGCCACCCCCACCGTCCGACTGCTCGTGCTGACCCAGATGACGTTCAACATCGGCTTCTTCATGGTGTTGCCCTATCTGTCGGTGCATTTGACGAACGACCTGGGTCTGGGGGCGGCGCTCGTCGGTGTTGTGCTGGGTATCAGAACGTTCTCGCAGCAAGGTTTGTTCTTCGTCGGCGGTACGCTTGCCGATCGATGGGGCATCAAGCCGGTCGTCCTGGTCGGCTGTGTGTTGCGGGTGCTCGGATTCCTCGGTCTGGCGTTGTTCGATTCACTGGCCGGTGTCTTGACCGCCACGGTGATGGTGGGATTCGCTGCGGCATTGTTCTCTCCTGCAGTCGAATCCGCGGTCGCAATCGAGGCAGGCAAGAGCGAGCGCAGTGGCGGTTCCACCCGGGTCGAAACGTTCGCTCTGATGTCGGTGTGCAGCCAGATCGGCTCGTTCACCGGCCCGCTCGTCGGGTCCCTGTTGCTGTTGGCCGACTTCCGTATCGCATGCCTGGTCGCTGCAGGCATCTTCGTCGGCGTCGTCGCTGCGCACGTTCGCTGGCTGCCACGTGAGCCCGGCGAGCATCGCGATGATCCTTGGCTCTCCGGCTGGACCGACGTGATCCGCAATCGCACCTTCGTACTGTTCGCCGTCGCGATGAGTGCGCAGCTGGTGGCCTACAACCAGCTGTATCTGCTGCTCCCCCTCGAGGTCGAACGGGCCTGGGGATCGCAGACGGTACTCGGCTGGTTCTTCGCAATTTCCGCG
This sequence comes from Rhodococcus sp. PSi06, assembly GCF_054960675.1. Taxonomy (NCBI): domain Bacteria; kingdom Bacillati; phylum Actinomycetota; class Actinomycetes; order Mycobacteriales; family Nocardiaceae; genus Rhodococcus; species Rhodococcus sp. PSi06. The sequence goes on along the minus strand of NZ_JBHNYO010000007.1, from coordinate 112,041 downwards.
GTATTCGTCGTCACGACGCAACTACCCATCAGCCGACGCGTCGCCGCAGTGTCGCCGCGTATCACGCTGCCCATCGGATTTGCCGTCATGGCAGTCTCTTTCGCGCTGGTGGCGGTCTTCAGTCCACTGCAGTTGACGGGTTTCATCGGCCTGATTCCGGCCGCGCTGTTCGTGTTGCTGCTGGCTCTGGGGCAGATGATCGCGATGCCTCAGGCCCGAGACTTGGTGCCGCGCATGGCCGCCGAACGCCGGCTCGGCTCTTACTACGGATTCATGGCCTCACTCGGCGGCATCGGGGTACTCATCGGCTCGATCGCGGTGGGTGCGGTGATCGACGCCTCGCCCGACACCGGCTGGGGAGCAGTAATCCCGTGGCTGGTCGCTGCGCTCTTCCCGATCGCCAGTGTCGTCGGGCTGCGCGTGGTACTCGCTCGCTTGGATTGAGTGCGGCATCCTCCGTCGCGCACTCAATCCCCGTCGCCGCCCCGCAGTCCCCGTCCGCCGCCTCGAGTTTCTCGCACGCCGCCCCGAGTTCCTCGCAAACGCGCGCGCGTTCGCCATACGCGAGCAGATTCGCGGGCTATTCCGCGCGCACCTGGCAAACGCGCTCGCGTTTGCGGCGGCCCCGACTACAGCCGAGAGCCCACTCTCCCCCACTGGGAGGGGTCAGAATGTCGGCATGAACGGATTGCTGACGATCGGCGAGTTCTCTCGAATCACGCATCTGTCGGTGAAGACGCTGCGCCGCTATCACGAGTCGGGTTTGCTCGAACCCGCGACGGTGGACGAGTGGTCCGGCTACCGGTATTACGCCACCGACCAGGTCGCGGTGGCGCAGATCATCAGCCGATTCCGGAAGATGCAGATGCCCGAGCGTGAGGTGCGGGCAATCGTGCAGACACCCGACCCCGATGCCCGCGCCCGACTGATCACCGAACATCTCACCCGACTCGAGCGCCAGTTGGACGACACCCGATCAGCGGTGACGGCGCTGCGACGGTTGCTCGACCCGACACCGCCTGCCATCGATGTTCGACGCGTTCTTGCCGAACCGTTCTCTGTAGCAACCATTTCCGAGGTGGTCGAGGAGTCCGACGTGTTGGCCTGGTACTCCGACGCTATGGCCGAGCTCGACGCGGTCGTGTCCGACACCACCGGCCCACCGGGCGGGTTGTACGACAACGAATTGTTCACCGACGGTCGCGGCAAGATGACCGTCTACGTCCCCACCGTCGATGCCCCGTCCGTCGGGAGAATTCGGCCGTTGACGCTGCCTCCCGTCGAACTCGCGGTGACGACCCATCATGGACCTCACGACGACATCGACGTCACGTACGGTGCGCTCGGGGTGTACGTGGAGACCAACGGTCTGTCCATTGCCGGGCCGGTTCGCGAGGTCTACGTCGTCGGGCCGCGGGATACCGAGAATTCGACGCTGTGGCGTACCGAAATCGGGTGGCCGGTGTTCACGGCATCCCCAGCGGCGACGCCGTAAGAGTCAACGGCCCAGCTGCCTGCTTGCCCCACCGATCTCTGCGTGGGTACCGATCTTGGCGTTCCGTCCCGCTCGATCCCCGGCCTTGCGTGCGCCCTCCGAGTAGCCGGCGTTTGCGCTCTGGCCGCGCCAGTGCCCGCGTGCGGTGGAGGTCTGTCGGTAGTAGTCGCGTAACTCGATCTCTTTGTCTCGCAACACCAGAGCGGTGCCGGCACCGGAGGTCTCCTGTGCGATGGCCTTGGCTTCGGTGTCTTTCTTGACCTCCGCGAGCCGTTGACCGATGCGCGACGCGAATGCCGTCTGGAAGTTCAGACGCGCGGTCACGGCGGCGACGGGCACCTCCTCGCGTCGGGTGTAGCGTCGACGATTCTTGATCTCGGTGACGGTACGAATGGCGGTCTCGGACTTGTAGGCACCGGACTTGATGTAGGCGTCCGATGCTCGAACCATCTGGATGAGCAACGAGGAGTACAGCGCTTCGGCGGTCTCGATATCGGAGTCGAAACCGTAGGCGAACACCTGCGTCGACGACCTCGACACGTCGCACTGGACATCGTTGGCGTGCGCGATGGATACGAACAACTGGACGTAGGTCTTGAGCCCACGCTTGCCGGGCTCCCCGATGGGGATCACTTTCTGGGTCGGCGTCGCCTGCCGTTCTCGCGATGCGCTGTGTGAACGCGCCACTGCCAGATCGACCGATGCCGACGTGGCCAATCGCTGCGCAGCCTCCATGAAGGCCTCGGCCTCGTGGGGATTGTCGGTGGACTCCGCCTGGCGCAGCAATCCGCCGATTCGCGTCAGCATCTTGTCCGAACTCATGGGCGAAAGGCTACCGGGCACCTCCGACACGTCCGGGTTGACCGATTCAGGAACTCGATAATGACCCCGGTGCGGTGAGTTGTGTGCCACAGTACCCATCGACATATGTGTCGGGGGAGCATCACAGCACGATTCTGCGTGCCCATCTCCGGGCGCATACCACCGCGTAGAAGTAAGTGGAGAAAACAATGGCGTCTTTGATCACGAAGGTGGCAGTGGTTGCAACAGCAGCCACGCTGCTGACGCTCACCGGATGTTCGAGCGACAGCGGTTCGAGCGGCGGCGATTCGGGTGCCGCATCCGAAAACGCCGACGGCCGTGGCCCTATCACCTATGTAGAGGGACAGGACACCACCGAGACCGGTGTCGTCCAGCAGATCGTCTCGGAGTGGAACGCCAGTCACCCCGACGAGCAGGTCACCTTCAAGGAGCAGTCCGCCGACGCGGATCAGGCCCACGACGACTTCGTTCAGCAGCTCCAGGCACAGCAGAGCGACTACGACGTGATGGCACTCGACGTCGTCTGGACCGCCGAGTTCGCCGCCAAGGGCTGGCTCGTGCCGCTCGAGGGCGAATTCGCACTCGACAACGCAGGGGTTCTGCCCGCGACCGTCGCCAGCGCAACGTACAACGGCAAGCAGTACGCCGCACCGAAGAACACCAACGGCGGATTGCTCTACTACCGCAGCGACCTGCTCCCCGAGGCACCCACCACCTGGGCCGAGCTCACCGAGGATTGCCAGGTCGCCCGCGACAACAACATCGATTGCTACGCAGGGCAGTTCGCTCCCTACGAGGGTCTGACGGCCAACGCGTCGGAGATCATCAACGCGCACGGCGGATCGATCGTCGCCGAGGACGGCAAGACCCCCACCGTCGACAGCCCGGAGGCCAAGGCCGGACTGCAGACCCTCGTTACCGCGTTCGAGACCGGCGTTATCCCGGCCCAGGACACCACGTTCAAGGAGTCCGACAGCCAGCAGGCGTTCCAGGACGGACAGACTCTGTTCCTGCGTAACTGGCCGTATGTCTACGGCACCGCGGGCGAGGAAGGCTCGGCTGTGGTCGGCAAGTACGCGGTTGCACCGCTTCCCGGAGTCACCGGCGTCGGCACGTCGACGCTCGGCGGATACAACGCCGCGATCAGCGCGTACTCCGAGAACAAGGCCACTGCTGCGGACTTCCTGCGATTCATGCAGGGCGAGAAGGCCCAGCGCATCATCGCCGAGGGCGCTCTGCCCCCCGTGCTCTCGTCGCTGTACGACGATCCCGCACTGATCGCTGCGATGCCGTACCTTCCCGCATTGAAGACGTCCATCGAGAACGCCGTTCCGCGTCCCGTCACCCCGTTCTACCCGGCCGTCTCGAAGGCTGTGCAGGACAACGTCTCTGCCGCCATCAAGGGTGAGAAGAGCGTCGACCAGGCGATCACGGACATGCAGGCCGGTATCGAAACCGCCGGCGCCAACTGAATTCGGGAGAACCAATGGCTGTACCTGCTGGGGTAACCAGTGGGGCCGCCGCAACCACCGCGGCCGGGGGCTCGTCCCCCGGCCGGCATGTGCGGTCCAAGAACAAGCGCTTCGGCCTGACGCCGGGTCGGGCTTGGCTGTTGATCGCACCGACGATGGTCATTCTCGCGATCGTCATCGTCTACCCGGTGATTCGAGCTCTGGTGATGTCCTTCTCGAAGGATCCCGGTCTCGATCCGGCCACCGGCATGTTCGTCACCGGTGGATCCGCCGGCTTCGACAACTACACGCACTGGATCCTGCAGCAGTGCACCTCGGCGTCGGGCACATTGGTGCCCTGCCCTCCGGGAACGCTGGGGTCGCAGTTCTGGGGTGCGGTCGGGAACACCGCGTTCTTCACTGTCGTGACGGTGTCCATCGAGGTCGTGATCGGCTTCGGTATGGCCGTCATCATGGGCAAGACCTTCGCCGGCCGCGCTCTGCTGCGCGCGGCGATCCTGATTCCCTGGGCCATCCCGACGGCCGTCACGGCCAAGCTCTGGTACTTCATCTTCGCGTACGACGGTATCGCCAATCGCATTCTGGGAACGAACATCCTGTGGACCGGCGACGCCTGGCCGGCTCGTTTTGCAGTGATCATCGCCGACGTGTGGAAGACGACGCCGTTCATGGCGCTGTTGATTCTGGCCGGGCTGCAGATGATTCCTGCCGACGTCTACGAGGCCGCTCGCGTCGACGGGGCCTCGGCGTGGCAGCGTTTCACCAAGATCACGCTGCCGTTGGTCAAGCCCGCGTTGATGGTGGCGATTCTGTTCCGCACCATGGACGCGCTGCGTATGTACGACCTGCCCGCCATCCTCACCGAGGGCAATCCCGCCACGCGAACCATCTCGATTCTGGTGGTGGATCAGATCCGACAGGGATTCAACAGCGCGGCGTCGTTGTCGACCATCTCGTTCATCATGATATTCATCGTGGCGTTCATCCTGGTGAAGTTCCTCGGTGCCAATGCCGTTGCCACTCAGGACAATCAGCGTAAGGGGCCCGGCCGATGAAGCAGGCTCGCATCTATCTCGGTGTCGTCGTCATTCTCGTCTGGGGGCTGGCGCCGTTCTACTGGATGGTCGTCACCGCATTCCGCGACCCGCGCTACACCTTCGACACCACGCCGTGGCCGACGCACGTCACGTGGGTGAATTTCGAGAACGCGTTGTCGACGGCGAACGGCAACAACTTTCTTCGGGCGGTGGGAAACAGTCTGATCGTGGGTGGAGCGACGACGCTGATCGCATTGATCATCGGCATCTTCACGGCATACGCGCTCTCGCGCATCGACTTCCGCTTCAAGTACGTCGTGACGGGCATCATCCTGGGAGCCTCGATGTTCCCCGTCGTCGCGCTGGTGACCCCGCTGTTCCAGTTCTTCACCAATATCGGCTGGATCGGCAGCTACCAGGCGATGGTCATCCCGAACATCTCGTTCGTCCTGCCGCTGACGATCTATACGCTGGCCGCGTTCTTCGCCGAGTTGCCCTGGGAACTCGAAGAAGCCGCACGGATCGACGGCGCCGGACGCTTCCAGGCATTCCGCCTGGTGATGCTTCCACTCGCCGCACCGGCGCTGTTCACCACTGCGATTCTTGCGTTCATCGCCGCGGTGAACGAGTACCTGTTGGCCAGTCAGCTCTCGAGCGACAAGACCGAACCGGTGACCGTGGCTATCGCGCGCTTCACCGGCAACGATCCTTTGGTGGTGCCGTACGCCGCAATCATGGCCGCCGGCACCATCGTTGCGATCCCACTGGTGATCATGGTGCTGCTGTTCCAGCGTCGCATCATCTCCGGACTGACGGCGGGTGGCGTCAAGTCGTGACGGCGCAGGACCACCTTCAGCTGCTCGCGGGAATCCTCGGATTCTTCGCGCTGGTAGCTCTCGGATTCGCAGTAGCCGGGATCATCGGAGGTGATCCCGGCGTGCTTCCGTCCGTAGCGCTACTGGGCTTACTGGTCGCACTGTGGTTCGTCGTCAGGAAGTTTCGCTGAAACTCGTTCGTGCGACCGCCACCAGTTCGGTCAAGGCCGGACTCATCGCACTACGCCACACCAGGGCCAGCAGGGCGGCGGTGTGCGAGTCGGTCAGCTCGACCGAGACGAGCCGATCCGCGTAGGACGACGCCATCGACGCGCTCAGAATTGCGACGCCCAAGCCCCGCGCCGCGAGGTCTGCTACTGCGTCGGGGGCGGTGGCCTGCAATGTAATCGACGGCGTCAGTCCTACTCCCGCACAGTCCCTGTCGAACACCGCACGAATGCCGGTTCCCTGCGGTAGCGACACGATCGGGTACCCGCACACCTGGGCCAGCGTTACTTTTCGATGCTCGGCCAGTGAGTGCGTGGGCGGAACGGCCGCGACGATCCGCTCGTCGATCACCAGCACCGATTCGAGCCCGGCTGGGATTCGAGCGGCGATGCCGACCAATGCAACATCTAGCTCACCGGATCGAACGTCTGCTACCAGCTGATCCAAATTACCTTCTTGCAGTGCAAGTTCGACGCCGGGATGAGCATCGTGGAAGCGAGCCAACGCGTCGAACAATTGTGGAACGGTGCAGGCCGTGACCATCCCTACGCTCAACGATCCGCGCAGTAGTCCGGTCACATCGTCGACGGACTGCTTCACCGATCCTGCTGCGGCCAATGTTGCCCTTGCCTGCGCCAGAGCCGCTTGGCCTGCGGTGGTCAAAGTGGCTGTGCCACCTGATCTGTCGATCAGCTCGGCACCGAGTTCTCTTTCGAGCGCTCTGATCTGCGCGCTGACCCCCGATTGACTGATGTGCACGCGAGCGGCAGCACGGGTGAAATTCGCTTCCTCGGCCACGGCCACGAAGTACTCGAGTTGTCTCAGTTCCATTGCCGGACTCCCAGATCGGGACCGTCGCCGGCGTCGAGTCGGGCAACGCTGCGCTTGGGTGCTGTGATGCGATAGCTGCAGTCGATCAGTTCGGCGGCCTCGGCCCAGACGTCGTCGGCGGCCTCGTCATCGGGGAGAATGTTCAGGTCGAATCCGACCCAGCCGGCGGGTCCGAGGTAGGCGGGATGGAAGTAGCGCGGTTCGAGCTCGCAGGCCTGCTGCTCCTCGACGCTCTCGCACTTGACGAGGATCGCCAGATCGAATTGGTCGCCGCCCTTGACTCCACCGCCGAAGTAGACGAACACCGAGTTCGTCCGAAAGGTGGGCCTGCCGTGAGAGATCTTCTCGGTTACGTCGGGGTACGCGAACGCCAGTGTCCGGACGCGTTCGAGAACTGGGTGCTTCGAGGTGGGGTCGATGGCCACTCCAGAACCATAGCGCAGCGACCCTAGCTGGGGCTATGAGTAGAAGTTCTGACGGTCAGTCGCACAAACTGTTGGACTTCTGGCACGGCCGGTTCGAGACTCGATGTCATGACACGAACAGCCGAAGAAATTGCAGCGACCTACTTCGAGGCCTGGAAGGCGAAGGATTTCGACACTCTGGCATCCATCCTGCATGCAGATGCAACTTTTCGGGGCCCACTGGGCACGGCCGACAGCGGCGAGGAATGCATCGCTGGGTTGAAAGAAATGTCGCAGATCGTCACCGACTTCGACATCGAGCACGTATTCGTCGATGGCCCGAACGTGCTGACGTGGTTCGACCTGCACACCTCGATAGCACCCCCGGCCGCCACCGCGAACTGGCAACGAATCGAGAACGGAAAAATCGAAGCAATCAAGGTGACCTTCGATCCCCGGGCCATCATCGAGGCGGGATAAGCGAACGCCCGCCGGCACTCGATGTGACATTTGGTGTCCCTTTCGGGGGTCAATGTCACATCTAATGCACCGGCGGGCGTCTGTGGTGCGGAGAATTACGCGTCGATGATGAACGCTTCGAGCTGCTCGCGAGCGACGTCGTCGGCCAGCTGCTTCGGCGGGCTCTTCATCAGGTATGCGGATGCCGGGATGACCGGTCCACCGATGCCGCGGTCCTTGGCGATTTTCGCAGCGCGGACTGCGTCGATGATGACGCCGGCGGAGTTGGGCGAGTCCCATACTTCGAGCTTGTACTCGAGGTTCAGGGGAACGTCACCGAAGGCGCGGCCTTCGAGGCGGACGTAGGCCCACTTGCGGTCGTCGAGCCAGCCGACGTGGTCGGACGGTCCGATGTGGACGTCCTTGGCGTTGAATTCGCGCTGCAGGTTGGAGGTGACTGCCTGCGTCTTGGAGATCTTCTTCGACTCGAGGCGGGTGCGCTCGAGCATGTTGAGGAAGTCCATGTTGCCGCCGACGTTGAGCTGCATGGTGCGGTCGAGCTGCACGCCGCGGTCCTCGAACAGCTTTGCCATGACGCGGTGGGTGATGGTGGCACCGACCTGGCTCTTGATGTCGTCGCCGACGATGGGGACGCCTGCGTCCTCGAACTTCTTGGCCCAGACGGGGTCGGAGGCGATGAAGACGGGCAGTGCGTTGACGAAGGCGACGCCTGCGTCGATGGATGCCTGTGCGTAGAACTTGTCGGCTTCTTCGGATCCGACGGGCAGGTAGGACACGAGCACGTCCACCTTGGCGTCACGCAGTGCCTGCGCGACGTCGACGGGCTCGGCGTCGGAGATCTCGATGGTCTCGGAGTAGTACTTGCCGATGCCGTCGAGGGTCGGTCCGCGCTGGACGCTGACGGTGCTCGGGGGCACGTCGGCGATCTTGATGGTGTTGTTCTCGCTGGCGAAGATGGCCTCGGAGAGGTCGAAGCCGACCTTCTTGGCGTCGACGTCGAACGCGGCGACGAACTCGACGTCGCGGACGTGGTACTTGCCGAACAGGACGTGCATCAGGCCGGGAACGGTGGCGTTCTCGTCTGCGTCCTTGTAGTACTCGACACCTTGGACCAGGGATGAGGCGCAGTTGCCCACACCCACAATGGCCACGCGGATTGCGTTGTTGTTCTCACCCATGGTCGGGTTCTCCTTCTGTCTTGACTGTCCTGTTTGGTGCTGTGTGGGACGGTGCTGGGTTGGGGGCGGCCTGCTCGGCTGCGATGACTTCGTTGAGCCAGCGCACCTCGCGTTCACTCGATTCGAGACCGAGCTGGTGGAGCTGCCGGGTGTAGCGGTCGAGGGTTCCGTTTGCTTTGGCCACAGCGTCGCGGAGGCCTTCGCGACGCTCCTCGACCTGGCGGCGTCTGCCTTCGAGGATGCGGACCCGAGCTTCCGCTGGGGTTCGACTGAAGAAGGCCAGATGTACGCCGAATCCGTCGTCGGTGTAGTTCTGCGGTCCGGTGTCGGCCACCAGTTCGGCAAATCGTTCCCTGCCGAGTGGGGTGAGTACGTACACCCGTTTCGCTCGTCTTTTGACGAGCAGTTCGGGTCCGGCGTCCTCGGCGATGAGACCGTCGGTTTGAAGTCGACGGAGTGCCGGGTACAGCGATCCGTACGAAAATGCTCGAAAAGCTCCGAGTAGGCCTGTCAGCCTCTTGCGGAGCTCGTAGCCGTGCATGGGTGATTCGAGAAGCAAGCCGAGAATTGCGAGCTCGAGCATGCAACTCCCCCTTCTCGTATCCAACAACTCTTCATGGCGATGCGATCGACCGCTCTATCGGAGAATGTATCGCGCCGATACATGTTGTGACAAGCCGATGCCCCGTTTTCGCGACGTACATCGGTAGCGGAAGATGCGTTTTTCTGGATTCGGCCCGGGTATCGAAGCAGGAACAAGCTGCATCGAAGGAGGGCACATGAACGAACACGATCCACTGTCGGGCCAGGTCAGCGCGGACAACCATGCCCCAGATTCCCATGTGGGCGAGCTGTCGACTGTGCAATTGGTCGAACGGCTGACCGCCCAGGTATCGACGCTCGTGCGGACCGAGATCGACGCCGGCCTCGCCGAAGTCAAGAGCAAGGGAAGCCGACTCGGCGTCGGGATCGGGATCTCGGGTGCGGGGGCGCTGCTGTTGTTCCTCGGACTTGCGACCGCCATCGCTACCGCAGTGCTCGGACTTGCAACGGTCCTGTCCGCCTGGCTCGCCGCACTGATCGTCGCCTTCGTAGTGCTGGCGATCGGGGGCATCCTGGCCGCCGTCGGTGCGTCACGGGCGAAGAAGGCCCTGCCACCGGTACCTGCAGACACCGCAACCCGGGTCGGCGAGGACATCGCCGCAGTCAAAGAGGGAATCCGATGACCGACTCATCGGCTCACGGCGGCTCCGATCAGCCGCCCAGCATCGAGGAACAGCGTTCCGACCTGGCCGAGACGGTCTCCGCACTCGCAGCCAAGGCAGACGTACCCACCCGAGTGAGTGACGAGGCCTCCCGTCAGGCCGCGCGCGTCCGATGCCGTGCGCCGCAGCCCGGGTGCTGCTGCGGGTGCCGTCGGGGCCGTCGTAGCCGCGTTGCTGGTGGCGCTTCTTCTTCGTCGCAGGCGTACGAGAAAGGCCTTCCGATGAGTGCGGTATCGAAAGCTTTCTACACACCCATGTCCTTGGCGACCAGCGTGCTCGGCGGGCTGGCGGCCGGCGCGGTCTTCAAGCAGGTATGGAAGCGCGTCGGCGATAACGACGCTGCCGCGCCGGATCCGAAGGACCTGAGCCGCTCACTACAAGAGGTGCTTGTAGCGGCAGCAGTTCACGGCGCGGTGTTCGGCCTCGTCAAGGCCGCTGTCGACCGAGCCGGTGCCACCGGCTATCGCGCCGTTACCCACGAGAGCCCGAAATAGGGAATTTCACGCGTCGGCGACCGTAGCTCGAGAACGTAGTGTGCGACGCATGACTCCGGTCGACGCGCTCGCCGCCGCTGCCGCCGTCAATCTGGGCTTTCAGCTGGTGGTGACCGCCGTTGTCTACCCGGCGCTGGCGGAGGTGCCGGACGGCGACTGGCCGCGTGCCCACGACGCCCACTCTCGGCGAATCACTCTCGTGGTCGGCTTGGTCTACGGACTACTCGCTGCCGCGTGTCTGTGGGTGTTGGTCTCCGGTTCGACCGATCCTTCCGTCCTTATCAGCGTGGCCGGCGCAGTGATCTCCGCGCTTGCGACTGCGTTTGTGGCTGCCCCTGCCCACGGCGAACTAGGGCGTACGGAACGTACTGAACACCTGATGCGTCGGCTGCGAACAGCAGACCGCGTACGTCTCGGTGGTGCAGTGTTGTGCGCCGTGTTCGCTCTGGTGGCGTGATCGTGCGGGCAAACGTCGTGAACCGCGAGGCAGGCGATGGTCGGTTCAGCGAACCGGTGCCACCATGAGCACCGCGTCGACTCGGTATTCGCCCCACTGCTGCGCAGATGTCCCGATTCGGTGCCAGCCTCGCTTGAGGTAGAAGTCGAGCGCGGCACCACTCGGATCGACGAGCAGCACCGGTACCCGGCCCATGTCGCGTGCAGCATTCACTGCGTGTGCGAGCAATGTCGTTCCGCTCCCCGGTATGGAGCCGTCGGTCACCAAACGCGACACCACGGCGAGTCGATCGGCAGAGACCCCCGCTGCTCGCTGCCATTGCGCGCTCGCATCGTCCGCGCCCGCATCCTGTTCCGTCGATTCCGCGGGATGCAGCGCGATATGTCCGACGACGGCACCGTCGTGTTCGGCGACCCAGGCCGCGAGTTCGTTCGGTGGCGCAAGCCAGTCGGCCCGCACCGCCGCGGCCCGCACGGGGTACCGGTGCGTCACGTGCGCATGTTGCAAGATGGGCAGGAGGGTGGTCAGGTCGCCGTCCCGTCGGGGCCGCACGCGGATTCCCGATGTGGCGAGCATGTCGACGAGTGTAAGGACGTACGGATCTCTGCTGTCCAATACCTGTGCCCTTCGACCAACCACGTCACTCGTCGTGGTGGATCGGAAGGTTCCCTTACCTCTGATGCGAGTGAACTATCGGCTCACCGAGACGATGTTGCCCGCGAAGTCCGCCTCGATGCGCCCGCCGTTGTCGTCTTGGTCGTGCGCAGTGACAGAGATGCGTCGGTTGCCCCGAGTCTCGTCGATCATGGCGTACTCGACGACGGCGTTCGGAACACCGACGGCCTCGGGTGTGCTCGCAATCAAACCCGCGAGTACCTCGGAATCGATTGTGCGCCAATCGAACAACGCGTCATCGGCGTCGGCGGGGTCGGTGTCGAGATTCACTTCGAAGCCACCGGAGACGAACACTCGCTCGCGTCGGCCTTGCGCCGACGGGCGATAGACGTCGGCACGATTGTCACCGAACTGGATGTACACCTCCAGCACCTCGGAGCTGCCGAAGCGTTGGACGTAGCGTTCGCGGAAGTCGTCGAGCCCGGCTGCGGTGTCGAACACGAAGGGGCGGGCGACGATGGGAGTCACTCCTACCGGTACGTCCATCGGAACGGTGGGGGCACCGCTGCTCGTCGTCGGTGATGCGACGACAGCCGCAACCGGTACGGGTTCTTCCTTGTCGTTCGTGGTCAGGAACGCCACCAGCGCGACGGCAACGATGACGACCGAGCCGAGGGCAAGCAAAAGCCGGCCTTTGGGTTCGGCGGTTCGAGGAGCTGGTTCAGGAAGGTCCATATCCACCTGAAGGTCCGAGACCAAGCGTCGTAGATCGCTCAGAGTGATCGCCACCCGTGCCCGATCTGTGCGGAGGTGATGTTCGTCGAAGGTGAGCTGACCGTCGGCGTACGCGGAGTCCAGCACGGTGCCGGCCAGCGCGCGGTCGATCTCGCGAGCACGGAAATCCGGTCTTCGAGCCATGCGGTGGCTTCCTTTCGGGGTGGTCAGCCGAACGAATACGGCGTGACGCGCAGGAAGTTGCCTGCTGGATCGAACGCGAGATTGCCGCTCTCCATGTCGGAGTTCTCGGCCGAGAGATATATCTGCGGCCCGTTGTCAGTGCCGGAAAAGGTCACGTTGTAGCTGTCGACGCGCGACATGTTCAGACTTTCGGAGGCACCGGCGATGATTCCCGCCGCTTTGTTCAGGTCGACAGTTGCCAGATCGATTTGAGGCTCGTCGAAATCCCGCGTGGTCGAGAAGACGTCGTCGAGGCCTTCGATCACGCCGTCGCGGTAGGTGTAGCTGATCTGTTTCTGTGGCAAACCGGGGGCGGGAACCCAGATGACGGCGTAATCGACGTACAGGCCCAGCCGGTCCACCACGGACGTCCCGGTTTTCTGCTGCAGAGCATCCACGATGTCCACCACGGCCGCAGGATTCTGGTAACCCCCGGCCCCGAGTCCCGAAGCGGGGTCCTCGGTACTCGAGCAGGCGCGAATCACGAAGGTGAGCGCCACGAGCGCGGCAACCGCGGGAACCGCGACCGTCATGAAACCCAGGCGTGAGCCTTTCGCCGTCGCGATCGGATGCGCCAGCTCGACGGGGCCGGCCATCGGCTGCAGGGCGGTGTCGTTCTGTAGATCCTCGATGAGGATGTGCAGATCGGCGATAGTCGGGGCTTCTTTCGCCAGATCGATCCTGGCTGCGTGCTCGAAATCGGACAGCTGGCCGTCGGCCAGTGCCTCGTCCAACGTGGCGCAGGTATCGGAGCGATCCACATCACGTGCCCGAGTGGTGGGTGACAATCGTGTCGGCACAGGTGGAGCATAGTTTTCTGGCGCCGAAATGGGACCGCTTCGCTGCGGAGACGGGGGTTCGCAGGTCCCCGTCGGAGGGGGCGCACGTACTCTGGTCTCGTGCGACTTCAGCGACAGGTGGTGGACTACGCCCTTCAGCGTCGGTCGCTGCTGGCCGAGGTCTACTCCGGTAGAACGGGCGTGGCAGCGGTCTGCGACGCGGATCCTTACCTGCTCCGTGCGGCCAAGTTCCACGGCCGCGGCAGTGATGTGGTGTGCCCCATCTGCCGCAAGGAGCAGCTCACCTTGGTGTCCTGGGTTTTCGGTGAGAAGCTCGGTGCGCTCTCGGGATCGGCGCGGACGGCCGACGAACTCGTCCGGCTCGCAGCAACCCAGGAGGAGTTCTCGGTCCACGTGGTCGAGGTGTGCCGCTCGTGCAGCTGGAACCACCTCGTCCAGTCCTATGTTCTCGGGGCTGTCCCCGCGCCCAAACAACCCCGTCGTCCGCGATCGGGTTCCCGCCAACCGAACCGTCGTACCGCGAGTGAGTGACACAATCGCTCGGCTGAAGCCTTCTCGCGAGAAGTCGACGCGGCCGCCGACATTACTGGAGATCCGTACGTGAGTTCCCCCTACGACAACAACCCGGGTAACAACGAACCTGGCCGTAGCGACTCCGGACGGCGTCCCGACGTGCCCGGTCCGCCGCGCGGCAGCAGACATTCCGATCCGCCCGGGCGTCGTCCGGTACCTCCTCCCGGTCAGCGTCCTATGCCGCCGCAGGGTCGGCCGTCGATGCCGCCGCCCGGTCAGCGCCCCGGTCCTCCCCCGGGTCAACGGCCCGGTCCTCCTCCCGGTCAGCGCCCCGGGCCTCCCCCCGGTCAGCGCCCGATGCCGCCGCAGGGACGGCCGCCCATGCCGCCGCCCGGTCAGCGTCCGATGCCGCCGCAGGGTCGGCCACCTATGCCGCCGCCCGGTCAGCGTCCCGGACCGGCTACCGGCCGGCGTCCCGCGGCACCGCAGGGTCGGCCCCCTGGCGAGCGTCGCTACGGCGAGCCGCCTGTGCACTCGGCAGTAGGGCCGGCATCCGCCGCGGCCGGAATCACCCGATCGGGATCCGTCCCACCCCCGTACGAACCGAACGATCCATCAGCTCGCTCCTCGGGCAACGAACCGCCCGAGCCGCCCGAAAGAGGTCCCGCCGCGAAAACGAAGAAGAAATCCAAGTGGCGGGTCGTTCGGCGCACGATGTATGCGTTGGTCGCCTTGGGTCTGATCGTGCCGATTCTGGCCTTCATGGTGGCCTACACGCTGGTGGACGTTCCGCGGCCCGGTGACCTCAGAACCAATCAGGTCGCAACCATCTTCGCGTCCGACGGCTCGAGCGTGCTCGGGAAAGTGGTTCCCCCCGAAGGCAACCGGACCGACGTGACGATCGACCAGATTCCGGAGCACGTGCGTAACGCCGTGCTGTCGGCGGAGGATCGCGACTTCTACTCCAACCCCGGTTTCTCGGTGACCGGCTTCGGCCGCGCATTGCGCGACAACGTGCTCGGACGCGACAGCGCCGGAGGCGGTTCGACCATCACCCAGCAGTACGTGAAGAACGCTCTGGTCGGCAACGATCGGACGCTGACACGAAAGATGCGTGAGCTGGTCATTTCCTCGAAGATGGCGCGGCAGTGGTCCAAGGACGACATTCTCGCGGCGTACCTCAACACCATCTACTTCGGCCGCGGTGCGTACGGCATCGCAGCCGCGTCGACGGCATATTTCGGTAAGTCGGTCGATCAGCTCTCGGTCGAAGAAGGCGCTGTGCTGGCGGCGACCATCCAGCAGCCCTCGGGTCTGGATCCGGAATTCAACCCCACTGGCGCGCAGTCGCGCTGGAACTACGTGCTCGACGGCATGGTCTCGCAAGGCCAGTTGGACCAAACCCAGCGAGCCGCGATGCAGTATCCGGCGTGGATTCCCAGCTCTCAGGTGGACTCCGGCGATGCCGACGACGCCGGCCCCAACGGCCTGATCAAAGCCCAGGTGCTGCGTGAGTTGTCCGCTGCCGGGGTCAGTGAGCAGGACCTCAACACCGAAGGTCTGCAGATCACCACGACGATCGATCCGAAGGCACAGGCAGCTGCAGTCGAGGCCGTGGAGAACAACCTCGAGGGCGAACCATCGGAGCTGCGGACGGCGTCGGTGTCGGTCGATCCGCGCTCCGGCGCGGTCCGTTCGTACTACGGCGGCGCGGACGGGCGTGGATTCGATTTCGCGCAATCGGGCCTGCAGACCGGTTCGTCGTTCAAGGTGTTCGGCCTCGCCGCTGCCCTGGACCAGGGCATACCGCTGTCGAAGATGTACGACAGCTCCTCGCTCGAGGTCAACGGCATCCAGATCAGCAACGTCGAGGGCGAGTCCTGTGGAACGTGCACCATCGCCGAGGCCCTCAAGCGGTCGCTCAACACGAGCTTCTATCGCATGATGCTCGGCATGGACAACGGACCGCAGGCCATCGCGGACATGGCCCACAAGCTCGGTATCCCGCAGGAGATCGAGGGCGTCGGCCCCACGTTGACCGAACCCGACAACGCGGGCCCGAACTACGGAATCGTGCTCGGCCAGTACCAGTCTCGGGTCCTCGACATGGCCTCCGCCTACGCCACTCTCGCAGCGTCCGGGGTCTACCACACCCCGCACTTCGTGCAGAAGGTCGTCACGGCGGACGGCACGGTGCTGCTCGATCGTGCACCCGAGGCGGGCCAGCAGGTGGTCTCGGCTGCGGTCGCGGACAACGTGACGTCGGCAATGCGTCCGATTGCCGGATACTCCAACGGCCACAACCTCGCAGGCGGTCGCCAGTCGGCGGCCAAGACCGGTACCGCGCAGCTCGGCGACACCGGACAGAACAAGGACGCCTGGATGGTCGGATACACCCCGTCACTGTCGACCGCGGTGTGGGTCGGGACGGAGCAGGGCCTGCCGCTGGAGAACAGTTACGGCGGTCCGATCTACGGATCGGGCATACCGTCGGACATCTGGAAGGCGACAATCGACGGCACGCTCGAGGGCACCTCCAACGAGACGTTCCCGACGCCGGAGGCCATCGCAGGTCAGGCGGGCGTGCCGCAGTATTCGGCACCGGCTGCCCCGGCCACGACGGTGGCACCGTCCGCTCCGCCGCCGGTGACGTTGCCGATTCCGACGGAGATCTCCCCGCCGGTCGTCATCACGCCGCGACAGGTGGAAATTCTGCCCGGCGTGACGATTCCGCTTCCCGGATTGGCACCGGCCCAGCCGGCACCGGCAGCGCCCGAACCGGCAACACCCGGGCAGTAGCGACCCACCGGTGACGACCGAACCCGATCGCAAGGGTCGCGCACTCGCGAGCCCCGGTCGCCTCGACTCGGCCAGCGCGGCGGGCCGAGATTTGCCCAGGAGCGCAGCGGGCAGAGATCTTCCCAGTCGGACCGATCCGATGGTCGGGGAGCTGTCCTCGGTCGTCGGTGGTCCGGTCGGCCGACATGCCGTGATCGGACGGCAACGATGGTTCACCGCTCTGCGGGTGATCCTGCTGCTGGCGGTGATCTTCCTGTCCTTCGGTTGGTTCGCGAAGGCGGCGTGCATTCAGCAGGCTCCGGTGGGCCCGGGCGGCGAGCTCGGATTGGATTGGAGTGGCAGCCGCCAGTACGTGGCGATGTGCTACTCGGACACTGTGCCGCTCTACGGTGCCGAGCGACTCGACCAAGGCGCGTTCCCGTACAAGAAGTCCTGGGAAGAGACCAAGGCCGACGGCTCGACGCAGGTTCGGTACATGGAGTACCCGGTGCTCGCTGGGCTGTATCAGTACGGCTCGATGGTCGTCGGGAAGATGTGGAACTCGCTGAGTTTCCTTCCCCAGGCCTTGCCCGTCGTCGTGTACTTCAACGTGGTCGCCCTGGGTCTGGCTGTCGCCTGGCTGGTCACCGTGTGGGCCACGGCAATAGCTGCCGGACGTCGGATCTGGGACGCGGCCCTGGTGGCTGCCTCACCGCTGGTGATCGTGCACGGTTTCACCAATTTCGACGCTCTGGCCGCGGCTTTCGCGCTCACCGGTCTGTTGGCATGGGCCAAGAAGCGGCCGGTTCTCGCCGGCATCCTGATCGGTCTGGGCGGTGCCACCAAGCTCTATCCCCTGTTGTTCCTCGGCCCGATGTTGGTGCTGTGCTGGCGGACCGGACGGATGCGGGAGTGGGGTCTGACGGCCGGTGCCGCAATCGGAGCCTGGCTGGCCGTCAATCTTCCTCTGGCGCTGCTGTATCCGTCGGGCTGGTACGAGTTCTTCCGGCTCAATTCCGAGCGCGGAGCCGATCCGGATTCGCTGTACAACGTGGTCACCTCGTTCACCGGCTGGCCCGGGTTCGACGGTCCGCTGTACGCAGGGGCCAAGCCACTGATCCTCAACGCCGTGACGTTGGTGCTGTTCGCCATCGTGTGCGCGGTGATCGCGTACATCGGCACGACTGCCCCTGTGCGGCCGCGGCTCGCGCAGTTGGTGTTCCTGGTGGTGGCCGGATTCCTGCTCACCAACAAGGTGTGGAGCCCGCAGTATTCGCTGTGGCTGGTTCCACTGGCCGTGCTGGCGCTACCGCATCGCCGAATTCTGTTGGCGTGGATGGCAATCGATGCCTTCGTGTGGTTCCCGCGGATGTACTACTACCTGGGCGTGGACAACAAGGGCTTGCCCGAGCAGTGGTTCACCGCGGCTGTCGTGGTGCGCGATATCGCAGTGATCGGATTGTGCGCGTTGATCATTCGACAGATCTACCGCCCGTCCGAGGACCTCACCAGAAACGGCAGCGCCGCCGACCCGCTCGGTGGCGTGCTCGACGGCGCTGCAGATCGGACAGTAGATCGGACCGGGGCCCGCACGGTCACATATAGCGGCCGAGCTGTTTGACGGCTTCACCGGCATGCTTGGCCGCGATGCCGTCGCCGATGGCCTGTAGTTTCCATTCGCTGCCCTGGCGATACACCTTCGCCATCACCAGGCCGGTGAACGGCATGCCGCCCTGCAGGGTGAAACGGGCCAGTTCGGTGTTGGTCGTGTTGTCCACCAGACGGCAGAATGCGTTGGCCACCTGCTCGAACGTCTGGCCGCGGTACGAGGTGACCGTGAAGATGATCGCGGTGACGTGCTGGGGCACCCGCGTGAGGTCGACGACGACGACCTCGTCGTCCCCCTCGCCCTCACCGGTGAGATTGTCGCCCTGGTGCACGATCGAGCCGTCCTTGGCCTTGAGCTGGCCGTAGTAGACGACGTCGTTCACATTGCGGTCGGCGAGCATGATCGCCGACGCGTCCAGGTCGATGTTCGCGGCGCGACCGCCGCCGCCGAACAGGCCACCCTTCTTCGGGGTGGTGACCGGGTCCCAGCCCAGTCCCATCCGAATGACCGTCAGGGCCACGCCGCCGTCCTTGCGGAGCGTGACCTTCTGGCCCTTGGTGAGACTGACGGGCTTGGACTTGGTGAGACTGACTTCCGGTGCCTCGCTGCGAACCGGAGCCGCGGGAGGTGCCGGTGGCGCGGAAGGTGCCAGCGGCGTGGCAGGTGCGGCCGGCGCGGGAGGTGCGGGAGCGGCTGAGGGCGGCGTCGCAGCGGGGGCGTCGTCCACGGATACACCATGATCGGTCACCAGTGCGGCGAATCCACCCGCGTAACCCTGCCCGACGGCGCGAACCTTCCAGCTTCCCTGGCGCCGGTAGATCTCCAGCGCGATGACGATGGATTCGGAGCTCAAGCCGTCGATCGTGTACTCGTACAACACGTTTCCGGCGGTGTCGCTGACCCGCGCGACGGGAGCGGTGGAACGACCGAAGTTGCTCGACGCGTCGTCCAAGGTGATGACCGCGCGGATCTGTTCGATGTCGGTGGGAACGGCGGCGAGCGACACAGCCAGCCGGGCCGGACCTCCCTGGCCGGGCTCGAGCCGCACGCCGGGGCCGGTGGGTTGATTGAAGAACACGAAATCGGCGTCCGTACGCACTTTTCCGGCGTCGGTGACCAGGAGCGCGGAGAGATCGGCTGCAACATCGAGAGCGATGGAGACGACGACGTCGCCGACTGTGAGGGGGCCGTTCTGACCCTTGGACAACGGTTGACCGGCCGGAGCAGACAATGTGGTGGACTCTCTTCTCGAAGTGCTGGTTACCGCCATCCAATGTACTTGTTCGATTTGTCCGGCTGATGGTGCCGAGCGGCATCAGATCTGGCGCAGGGTGAACAGGTCGCCCGGTGTGCAGCCGAGCACCCGGCATACCGCGGTGAGCGTCGAGAATCGGATGGCCTTGGCGCGATCGTTCTTGAGTACCGAGAGGTTCACGACGCTGACGCCGGCCAGACGCGAGAGCTCGGCAAGCGTCATGCCGCGGGCGTCGAGAATATCGCCGAGATGGCAGACGACCAGATGGTCGACGAATTCGTCCGCCATCAGACCAGACCATCGGCATCGCGAGCGAGCTTGGAGCCCTGAGTGATCGTGGCGTAGACGAACTGCAGGAAGGTAGCGACCACTACCGCGATCCACAAGCCGGTGACGGGTCGTGAGGTGTCTATGGTTCGGCTCAGTTCGAGTGCGCCGACGATGCTGTTGGTGCCGAGCATGTTCAGGAAGCCGGTGATGACCGGGTACGCGATGATGCAGACACCGATCATGACGACGTCGTTGCGCGCAGCGTTGGTGAAGGGGTTTCGGTTTATCACGCGGTCGCAGAATCGGTAGAAGAACAGCATGCCCACGAGGATGATCACCAGCCCGACGACGATCGAGCCATATCGCATCACGTCGATGATGCCCATCAGCCGTGCGACTTCGGCTTTCGGGACACTGAGTTCGATCGAGTTTCCCGGTTGCAGCTGGCCCCCGAACAGTTCTACCGGTGCGGTGTTCCGCATGGGTTCGACCGTTGCGAGGACGTAGTCCGACGAATGGTATTTCCACGCCTTCCATCCCGACCACACCACCGCTATGGCCGCGTACAGCGCCATTGCCCATTTGTTGGCTCGTGCCGAGCCGAGTCCGTATGCCATCCCGCCGCCTCCATATCGATAGTCGATAACAACGAATATCGATACCCTATCGCTTATCGATAGGGCGTCAAGGGGTTGGGCATGATCACCGTCGTAGCGCGACCGCCATGTGGTGTCCGATCTCCGACGCCAACCCGGCAGAATCGGCCGGCAGGATGTCGATGGTGTCCTCGGAGTAGACGATGTATCGCCCGTCCCGATCGAAGTCCATCCAGAAGAACGCGACGGCGTCGGTGTCGCGTCGATTGTCGTACGTCTTCCCGCGCGCCACGATGATTTCACCGGCCGCCGAGCGTGGTCGGTGAAAGAAGGCCTGGAACTGCTCGTCGGCGGTGGCGTCACGGGTGGCCGTGGACAGATGCCTTCCCCCGGATGTCGTTGTGGCCCCGGCACGTTCGAGTCGCATGGTCGGTCGTCGGCCCGCCGCGCTGGCCGGCAGGGACCCCAGAACTCGGTCGGGTGCTTGGGCCGGGCTGATCAACTCGATCGTGACGGCACCTCCCGAGGAGGCGTCGGGCCCGGGCTGCTGGGTGAGCACCACGGCAACATCGTGTCGCACCGCTGCATGGGCGCGGACCGTTCCTCGACGGGGATCTGTTGTGTCGCCGCGACATTCGATTCGTACGATCGGGTCGATGAAGGCGCGGACCGCTGTGCCCAGATCGTCGTCTATCAGCGCATCGATTCTCGCCGATGCTTCCCGGCGCATCAGTTGGTACCGATCCTGGGTGTCGACGTCGATGGTGACCGCGAGGGGATAGGGCAGTCGGTCCCGTCCGAATCGACTGCAGAGCATCATGAAATCGATGCCGTCCATGGTCCAGTTCGTCATCCTCAACCGCCGAGTACCGGGGGCGCTACCAGCGGTAGATCACCGATCAACTCACTACCGTTGCTGACGTCCACCAGGTACCCCGGAGTGGCATGGTCGGTGTCGTTGTCGCCGGCTCCTCTGGCACCTCCTGCGCCCATGCCCCCCATTCCGGGTGTGCCGTGCGCCCCTGCCCGTCCGGCTGCCGCTGCGCCACCCGGCCCACCGCTGCCCGGACCACCACTGCCCAATCCACCACTGCCCGATCCGCCACCGGTGGTCCCGTTGCCGCCGATCGGTGAGCCGAGAACGGAGCCGTATCCGGCGTTGCCGTAGCCGCCGCCCGCGCCGCCGCCGTAACCTGCCCCGGCTCCCGCGCCGCCGCCGCCGTAACCCGAGCTGCCGTAATTCGAGCCGTTGTAACCCGAGCCGCCATAGCCGTTGCCGGATCCAGGACCAGCTCCGGAGCCGCCGGTAGTTCCGGGTCCGGACGCCGAAGCGGCACGCGTCTCACCGGTACTGTCGGACGGCGGCAGCGATCTCGCTTGCCCGGACGCCGACTGTTCCGCTCCAGTTCCTGGCCGCCCGGCATCGGCGGGCTCCGCGCCTTCGGGTTGCGTCCGAGCGGCATCGTTGGCGGCCGGCCCCGCATCGACACCCCCGGTGGATCCGCCTCCTCCGCCGCCCGACCCCCAGCTGCCGCCCGACCCCCAGCTGCCGCCCGACCCCCAGCCGGCGGGCGAACCGCCGCCGCCACCACCGTCGGCGACGGGGTTGTGTGCGGCAGGCAGCACCGGCACCTGGGCGTCGGATTGCAGTACCCCGGGAACGTAGACCGATCGCATGACCTGGCGTGCCTGCTCTTCCTGCTCGTCGTGCAGTCGCGCAATTTCCTTGATGGAATCGGCGAACGGCAGGCCACTCGGAAACGACGACTCGAGCATGCTCGCCCCGACGCCGATGTCGACGATCGGAGGGACTGCAGCCCTGGTCTGGGTGAATCCTGCGTGTGCCTCGAGCAGTTTGTTGCTGATCATGGTCATGGCGGTGGACAGCGCGGTGGCCGAGGACGTGTAGTCGCCGATCCCGCCCCGCACGGCGGTGGAGGTGGGCCCGGACCAGCCGGAACTCATCGCGCTCTCGATGCCGTTCCGGAAGCCGTCGGATCCTTCGGTGGCTGCGGCGGCCAAGTCGTTCCAGTTCTGCGACGACGTCGATATCGACCCCGCTGCAAGCGTGTTGACCTTCTGCAGGATCTCCGCGTGCTTCATCACCTCGAACGGCTCGGTGACCACGACTTCGTTCGGTTCGTACTCACCCTCGTACCCGTAGGAACCGTTCTTCTTCGAGAACGTGTTCTCGATCAACGAGTTGACGGCCTCGGGACCGAAGCCGGCTGCAGGACCGTGATCGATGAAGGCCTGCACCTGCTCTTGGAGTTCCTCGTACGGATTCGCCATGCCCACCCCTTGCCACGCGCCTGTCCCCCCGACGACCTGTTAGACGCGGCGCATGGCAGTTCGGTTCCGTAGCCATTCGAGAATTTCCTCGCTGGCCCGCACACCGGAGGAATCGGTGACCACCAACCCGGGGCGGGCGAAACCCAGCAGCTCGAGTTCGCCGTGCCGCGGACGGATCGCCGCGTGTGCCGCGATGAGCATCTCGGCGTCGAGCGCACCGTCACCTGCGGCGAAGATCGGGGCTTCGGCGTCCAGGGTTCCGTCGTCGATCAGCCGGGACTGAACCTCGGCCACCGCGGAACTCTTGCACACCGCGTTGGGCATCGTGTAGATCTTGCGTCCCTGCTGCGAGACGTTCCAGTCCCGCGCGGCACACCACTGCGACCACTCGGAAACGAAATCCTTCGGCACCTGGGCCGTGTTCACCACCAGATAGCAGAACAGACCGTCGGCCTCGCGGTACTTGAGTACCCAGTCCTCGGACACTCGCGATCTCAATTCGGCACCGATCCCGGCGAGGTCCATGTCGAAGCTGTTGCGCCACTGTGTATCCGGCTCACCGTCGACGAGGATGTTGCCGCCGTTGCTGGTGATGGCGTATCGCCACGGGGCTCCTGGGAGCGAGATCCGTTGGAATTGTTCGATGGTACGAGTAGTGGTCGGCACCACGACGACACTCTCGCTCAACTCGCGTAACAGTGAGACGGAACGAGTACTCATGTAGGACAACGGTTTTCCCTCGTACACCTCCACGCATTCGAACCCGTCGTCCAGCGGTACCCCGAGCGCCCCTTCCGAGTAGATCATCGTCCGGTCCAGGTCCACCGCGACCAGAGCGCTCACGACGCGTCCTCGGCGGAGACGTTCTTGATCAGTCCCATGCACGAATAGGCGAGGTCGGGCACCACGTCCACCGGTACTCCCCTGGCGGCGGCGAGCATCCGGATGTGTTCGTGTTCGGGCGCATCGGCGTCGCGCACCAGCACTCGCCACGGAACTCGACGCAGCAGGACCCGGGTGGTTTCACCGACGCCGGGTTTGACGAAATTGACGTGCGAGATGCCGTACTCCGCACGGACTTTCTCCACCGATGCCCAGCCCGACCAGGTGGGGGTTCGGTCGGAGCGGAGTACTGCGGCCACCGAGTCGTCCACCTCGTCGCGGACGTCGCCGAAACGCGCGGCGACGGTGTCGAGCAGGTGGCGGGAGACGTCGTCGGGCGCGAGGTCGACGTAGTACTTCGCGCCGTGAAAGTCCCCTGGTCGGATCAGGCTGTCGTTGAGCACAGTTCGTGAAACCAGGCCGGAGACGGTCGAGTTGAGGCAGGCCGACGCGATGAGGAAGTCGTCTCGCGTGCCGTAGGTGCGTGCGCAGTTGCCCGGATCGGCCAGCACTGCCAGGTCGTCGTCGAACTCCGCCCCTGGGAACGCGCGTAATGCCGCAGTGAGTTCGCGTGCGATGGCTCCCTTGCCGGTCCAGCCGTCGACGAACACCACCGAACGTGGATCGTGATGCTCGGCGAGGTATCGCAGGGCCACCGCGTCGATGCCTCGATCGCGAACGATCGAGACGGCGTAGTGCGGAATGTCGATCCCGTGGGCCGCGAATGCCCAGCGCCGCATCAGGATTCCGACGGGGGTGCCGGCGCGTGCGAGGGAAGCAAGGGTGATGTCGTGTCCGCGCTCGACCAGCACGACCTCGGTGACGGTGCCGACCGCGACCGCCAGCCGTGATGCGCTCTCCTGCAACACCTTCTCGAACAGTTCGCGATAGGCGAGATCCGGTTGGTACTCGACCGGCAGCGATTCGGCGTAATGGGCTGTACCGGCCTGAATCGCCTTCTCGCGCTCGTCGACATCGGCTTCCAGCGACACGGTCGAGAGATCCTTGAGTAACCAGGTGACCTCGTCGGCTGCGTACGAACCGAACTCGGGCCCGCGAAGCGGTCGGGCGCGCCGAGCGACCTCGAGGGCTACCGGGTCTGCACCGGTGACGACGACGAGCACCACGTCGGCACCCGAGGCGGCGAGAGTCTCGGCCGCGGCTGCGAGAGCGTCGGTGTCTGCGGGGGCATCGGCAACCAGCACCAGCGTCGCGTCGTTCGGTGCCGATGCGTTGTAGAGGTATCGCAGTCCTGATTCGTCCTCGGGGGCGGCGAATTCGAAACCGCGCCGCAGTGGGTAGCCGGGTACGTCCAGTACGTACGCCGGTGAACGAGTCGTGGTCTGAAACAGTGCGGTGTGGCCCAGTTCCTGTAGCGCGGCCGCCAGGCGGAGCGGTAGGTACATCAGCTCCTCGTGGCCGATCACCACCACCGATGTCGCGTCGGCCAGCGCAGCATCCACGACCGCTGCCACGGTGTCGATCGCGAGGTCGAAGCCGGCGGTGTCGGAGCGCAGAAAGCCGTGCCGTCCGCCGTCGGGCAGCGTCGCTGGCCACAATGCGTCGACCCGACGCACCGAACCGGGCCGATCGGCAACGGGATTGAACTCCGGATCAGGAAGTGCGAGCACCGTCTCCGTCAGTCCGGAAGCGAGATCGACCGATCCCTGTGCCAGGCTCACGTTGTCGATCCTGATGTCGAGTTCGGCGGCCACCGCTGCGGCAGCAGAGAGATGTTCCTCGGTGCGCATATCGACCAGGGATGCGATCACGTAGTGCGTGCGTCCGGCCGCCGAGTGAATGTGGCGCAACGCATCCAGCGCGGTGGCTCCGGTCGAGATCTCGTCGTCCACCAGAACCATCGGCAGCTCGCCGGCGAGAAGGTCGGGGGAAGTCGGCATCAGCAGGTGGTCGGTGGCGTGGGAGTGACCTTCCTCGAACTCACCGTGGACGGTCATTCCGGGAACGGTGCGGCGGGTCGAGTGCAGGTAGCAGTGTGCACCCAGGGCGTTCGCCACGGTGTGCCCCAATCCGGTTGCGGTCTCGGCGAATCCGAGCACATCGACATCGGACCCGTCCACGGCGGCGGAGACGAGGGTCGCCAGTTCTTTCCCGGCCGCGATGACGACCTCGGGATCGACGGGGATGTGCTTGCCCAGCACGGTCGAGACCAGCAGGTGGGCACGCCGGGGGTTGCGCCGCAGACCGGGCCGAACCAGTTGCGTGGCAGTCCAGGACGACGACGTGCCGGTGTCGGACAGGACGATGCCGTCGGCCGGATTGTGGTTCATCGCTGGGCCAGCGCGGTCAGTAGGTCCACGAATGTAATTCCTTCGTTGGTCACCCCGAAAGCCTTGGCTCGCAGTACCGTCTGCTTCGCCCAATTACGATGTGGGCCCAGTTCGTTCATCTTGTTCCGGTAACCGGACGCCTGTACGCCACCCTGGTCGGATGAGAGGATGTCGAGGGCATCGTGATACTCCTCGTGCGTCACCGCGGACAATGCGTGCACGGCGGGGACGTGCGAGGGATGGATGACGGTCTTGCCCTGGATGCCGTTGGCCCGGTCGAGAGCAACCTCGCGCAACAGGGCGTCGAGGTCACTGCTCACCAGTTGTTGGCGGAAGCGGACGGCGTCCTGGTCGACGAAGGGTGTCTGCCGGAGCAACGGTCGGAACATGCGTTCGTGGTCTGCGAAGTACTCCCACACCGGGCCGGTGATGACGAATCCAGATCCGTCGTTGCGCCCCAAGTGGTTGACGATGGCGCTGATGACGTCGGCGACGACTCGGACGTCGTAGATCGTCAGGTCGCGGTCGCGTCGGATGCCGAAGGTGCCACACATGTCGGTGGCTCCGATCCGTACGGCCAACACCGTGTCGCGGTAGTTCCCGAGTAGTTCCCGGATGGCAACCAGTTCGGTGTCGCGGGTCTCTCGGTGCACCACCTCGGGCGATTCGAGCACGGGCATCGCGAACAGGCGGGTGCCGTGTGCCTGTGACGCAGCGACTATCTCGTCGAGAAAGTCGGCTCCGCGTGCCGCGGTGAACTTCGGCACGACGAACCCCGCGAGTCCACCGGCGCCCCGAGTGAGACCGGCGCAGATGGTTCGGATGTGTTCGGGGGTGCGGGCCCGGACGAACACCAACGAATTCGAACCCGAGAGTTCGTTCAGAGTTCGGATGGCGTTTGCCAACGCGTCGTCCAGATCGTGATCTGCGACAGCGTCTTCCAGATCGATGACGATGGACCGCACACCCTCGTCGGTGCGCTTGTTCACCGTCGCGGTCAGGTCGGGGCGCGTTGCCGGGATATACAGCGTGGCACCGAGAGCTGTTGCCACGACGTCGTTTCCGTCGCTCGTCTCGATGTCCTCCGGTCGCCGGAAGAACACACGTGCACGGGTGTCTGCGTCGAGATGGCGAAAGTGTTGCACCACTGTCCTTCGTGTGAATGTGATCAGTGCGAGCCGCGCATGCGTTCGATCACGCCTGCGATGAAGTCCGAAATGGTATTCAGATCCTGCAGATATGACCAGTAGTCGGGATGGGTTCCCGTCAGGGCCGAGCTCGCCCTGTCGATCCGGGCGAGCTGAGCATCCAACACCGAGCCCCATTCGGCAACCAGGCCGCGATTGATCGCGAGTTGTTGCGCGTCACGCAGTTTGAACCGCACTTTGTTCTCGGTCTCTTTCGGGTCTGCCTTCACCGCGCGCAGCAGCCGAACTCGGTCGGTCACCGCGTCCACCAAGTGCTCTGCGTCGCTCAGGTGGCTTCGCGCCTGGGTCACCAGCTCCAAGGACTGCTCGGGGTTACCGGCGTCGAGGGCCGAACGTGCAGCCCTCAGGTCCTCGTCCGCCTGCTCGATGTGGCGCGCACTGGACCGTTCGTTGCGCGAGAGATCCGCCGAGCTCTTGGCGTTGAATTCGCGAAGCAGGCTGGAGAAGGCAGGGGCGATACCCTCGGATCGTGTTCGGACGGCCTCGATCCTGGTGCGGACGGAGGACAGGGCCGTTCTGGCTTCCTGCAGTCGTCCGGGTGCCGAGTCCACTGCCGCGCGTAGAGCGGCGGCACGTTCGCGAACCTGGGTCGCGTGATCACGCGCGCGCAGTGGATCTCGTTGATTGTTCTTCAATGCTGTTGTCGCAGAATCGAGTTCGTTCCATGCCTGACGGAGCGAGGGATACCCGGCGTACTGCTCGTCGACGGTGGCGCGGGCGGCATCGGCCTCAGCCAACGCATCCTGAACCAATCGCGGGGTGGCCGCGAACTGCGACGAGGCCTGCTCCAGAGTGCCCCGGTGGGCGTCGTAGAACCGGTCGACGGCCGCGCTGGCGTCGTGCAGCAGTCGGGTCGCGTTGTCGAATGCAGATCTGGCGGCAGCGGTGGTGATTCCGTCGAATTGCTCGGTTGCGGCGAGGTACGCGGCTCCGGCATCGAAGCACAGCTTCTCGGTATCGGCCCACCGGCGGGCCAGCCCGTCCTGCGGACGTAGCGCGGTGGAGGCCTCGACGCCGGCGGACGCGATGGACTGTCGCTTGTCCATGTCTAGGAAGGCGGCGACAGCAGTGTCCTGGGAACGACGCGCGGCGGCGTCCGATTCGGAACCTCGGCGAAACACCCCAGGCCAGCGACTTGTCACCTGCTCGATACTACCGACGGGAACCTCCGCATCACCGTGCTCGTTGATCGAGTACGTCCAGAAACCGGACATTCCCACTACGGTTGTACCCGTAACGGGAAACCATTTGCGAAAGGACCTCTCCATGGGCGTCAGCCTCAGCAAGGGTGGCAATGTCTCGCTCACCAAGGCAGCTCCGAACCTGACCGCGGTCGTGGTCGGACTCGGGTGGGACATCCGCACGACGACCGGTACCGACTTCGACCTCGATGCCAGCGCCATCGCGCTGAACTCGACGAAGAAGGCTCTCAGCGACGGACACTTCGTGTTCTTCAACAACTTGAAGTCTCCCGACGGCTCCATCGAGCACACCGGGGACAACACCACCGGCGAAGGCGACGGCGACGACGAGCAGATCAAGGTCGATCTCGCTGCGGTACCGCCGGAGATCGAGACCATCACCTTCCCCGTATCGATCTACGATGCGGACGCTCGCTCGCAGTCGTTCGGTCAGGTGCGTAACGCGTTCATCCGCGTGATCAACCAGGCCGACAACTCCGAGCTCGCGCGCTACGACCTCAGCGAGGACGCCTCCACCGAGACCGCCATGGTCTTCGGTGAGCTGTACCGCAACGGCGCGGAGTGGAAGTTCCGCGCAGTCGGTCAGGGCTACGCATCCGGCCTTGCCGGCATCGCTCGCGACTTCGGAGTAAATGTCTAGTAAAGACACTCCCAAGATTGGGGATACCCCCGCTTCGTCATTCATGATGGGCGGGGGTTTTCCCGTTTTGTCACCTCTCCGGACCACCTCTGCAGGCTCCGTTCCTCGCCAGAAAGGCCACCGACTGTGGTTATGAGAATCTTCGGCTGGTCGATCGCGGTCACCATCGTGTCCGTCATCGTGGCCTTCCTGTACGGCGGACTCGAGGCGATGATTCTCGTCCTCATCCTCGGTGTGCTCGAAGTATCACTGTCCTTCGACAACGCCGTCATCAATGCCACCGTGCTGCGACGAATGAGCGAGTTCTGGCAGAAGATCTTCCTCACTATCGGCATCATCATCGCCGTCTTCGGCATGCGCCTGCTGTTCCCGTTGGTCATCGTGTGGGCAGCGTCGGGCCTCGGCCCCGTGGCAGCGATCGATCTGGCGCTGAACCCGCCGCCGAACGACGCTGCGTACTTCGACGACGGACGGCCCAGCTACGAAACTCTGCTCACCGACGCGCATCCACAGATTGCGGCGTTCGGCGGCATGTTCCTGCTGATGCTGTTCCTCGGCTTCATCTTCGAGGATCGCGAGATCACGTGGCTGAGCTGGTTGGAGGAGCCACTGGCCCGCATCGGTCGACTCGATCAGCTCTCCGTCGTCGTCGCAGGTCTGTTGTTGGTTCTGAGCGCAGAGTTCCTGGCCGAGGACGACAAGATCTCCACCGTCATGGTCTCCGGTGTGCTGGGCATGATCACGTACATCGCGGTGAACGGTCTGGGCGAGTTGTTCCACGTCGAAGAAGAGGGCGAAGAGTCCTCCAGCGGACCTAGTGAGCTGGCGAGAGCGACGGGTAAGGCCGGGTTCTTCCTGTTCCTGTACCTCGAGGTGCTCGACGCGTCCTTCTCGTTCGACGGCGTCATCGGTGCGTTCGCCATCACCGCAGACCCGATCATCATCGCGCTCGGCCTGGGCTTCATCGGCGCGATGTTCGTCCGCTCGATCACGGTGTTCCTCGTACGCAAGGGAACGTTGTCCGATTACGTCTACCTCGAGCACGGCGCACACTGGGCCATCGGTGCGCTGTCGATCATCCTGTTGGTGTCGATCGGCGTTCACATCAACGAACTGATCACCGGCTTCGTGGGCATCCTGTTCATCGGAGCTGCGCTGTTGAGCAGCATCCGACGCAACAAGCGTCTCGAGAAGGAAGGCGCGGACACCGAGATCCACGTCTGATCCCGTGGCCCTGCCGTGCTCTCGGCACGGCGGGTCACAGTTCCGCGATGTCCACCAAACCGTCTTGCAAAGCCCTGGCCACCAAACCGGCTTTGGTCGGTGCCGGACGTCCTACCGAGGTGTACTTCGCGCGAATGCGGGTGAGGTGCGTGTTGACGGTGCCGAGCGAGAGAAACAGTGCCCTGGCCACCTCGGTCTTGGAATCGTGCTTGATCCAGCAGAGCAGCACCTCGATCTCGCGGTCGGTCAAGCCGGGTCGAGCCGGGAACGGGCTGGGCGGGGCCGGTACCGGGTGTATCTGCATCGCGGTCGGGACCAGGCCGATAGGCCGCAGCGACCGGCGTGCCGTCGGGGCCGACGCGTTGTTCGCAGAGGGCAAGGGGTCGAGCAGTGCAGACATCAAATCTCCCGGACGCCGAAGTGGTTGAGACCTACTAAACCAACGTGCATGATTCTCACAGGTAAAGCCCAGCTTTTCTGCCCTGATTTATGGGGGCCTTGAAACGTCAACTTTCGCGTCAGCGTGTCACGGCGATACGACAGACTCGTGCCCGTCGGCATCGAGCTCGATGCGCACGTCCCCGCTCGAGCCGCTGACCAGGATGGACGCGACCGATGCCCGGCCGGGCGGCAGAATTCGGGCGGTCACGATGCCGCCCTCGGCACCTCGAAGTGCACCGGAAACCGCACTGCTCACACGCTGCGAGATTGTGGGTTGAACCACAGCAAGACCGCCGTCGCGCGCGAGACGTTCCTCCGCGCTGGAATTGTGTATCAATCCCGTGGCGGCAGTTCGGGCATCGGCAACCAACCGTCTTCGACGGCCCGCTTGTACAGATCGGTCTTCGTCGGTGCCGGACGCCCTGCCTCGGCGTACTTGTTCCGAATGCGCACGAGGTAGTCGTTGACGGTCTGCTCGGACAGTCCGGCGAGACTGGCGACTCGTGCGGCCTTTTCGCCCGACGCATACAGCGCGAGTACCTCGCGTTGACGTGGACTGAGCCCGACGTCGGGTAGCTGCGGATCGCCGTCGATCGCAGCGGCCCAATCCGTCGTGACGACCTGGCCACCGCTGGCGGCGCGCCGGATCGCAGAGACGATAGCGGCAGCGGGGGCGGACTTGCGCACCACACCCAGTACACCGGCACGCGCAGCCGAGCGCACCAGAAAAGCGTTCTCGGCACCGGTGTAGACCAGCACGCGCGCTCCGGCGGCGTGCAGTTGCTCCACGTTGGACCTCGGGGACGAGCCGTCGCCGAGACGGAGGTCCAATACCACCAGATCGAGGTTCTGCTGCTGAGCCAGCAACTCGCCGACCGTGGCGACCATGCACACCAATTCGAGGTCGGGTTCGTCGGCGAGCATCGCCTGGAGGCCGAGAGCCACGGATTCGTGATCTTCGACGAGTCCGACGCGGCGTACCGCGGTGCTCGGTTCCTCCGTCTTCCCATGACCGTGCTGAAGCTGTGTCATGATCCCGCCCCGCTCTGCGTGCTATTGCCCCGGTGATGTCGTCAGCGATATCTCTGCTGGTCGAGGCGATATTACAGACGACTGGTCGGTTTCGCCCGGGAAAGGGACGCGCATCCGAGCCCGGATGAACAGCACGAAGAACACCACCAGCAGCAGCGCCCGGCCCCATACTCCGACGAGCACGAAGAACTCCTCGTCGTTGGCGTCCGTACCCGAGGCGAGCGCCGCGAAATATTTGAAGACGCCGATTCCCATCGACGCATCGACCACCAGATACGCGCCGACCAGACCCCACGGAACCCGCAGCAGGATCAGGAACGGCAGCAGCCAGAGTGTGTACTGCGGTGAGTGCACTTTGTGCAGCAGCATGAATCCGCAGAGCATCGATCCGCTGACCGCAACCCACGGGTAGGTGCCGACAACCTTCGCGCGACGCCAGCCCAGCCACAGCGCGAGAGCGAAGGCGAGAAACACCAGCAGCGGCGACGCGACATCGACCAGATTCTGGAACGACGCCTCGGCCTCGGCGTAGGCGTCGGGAGTCATCCGGTCGGTGATGTACAGATGGCGAAGTCCCCAATACCAGATGGAGTTGGTCGTCAGGTCGGCCTGCCGCAACGATTGGAACGTGAACGAGGCGCGCCACCCCTCGTAGCCGAGTACGGCGAACGGCAGATTCACCGCGGCCACGGTCCCGATGGCGGCACCGGCGACCATCAGGCCACCTCGGATGTCGAAACGGCGTCCGGACTCGCGGCCGTCGATTCCGCCGGTGACCACGTAGGCGATCAGTGGCAGGACGAATGCGCCGGGATAGAGCTTGAGGCAGAATCCGACGGACAGCAGTACCGACGCGATGACCGCCCGCCGCCGCAACGGCATCGGCAACGTCATGACGAAGACCGCGCCGACGGCGGCAGCGACGACGGGCAACTCCCAGTTGTGGAATGCGTACATCACCAGCGGTGGGCCGATCGACCACAGCAAGGCCGGCCAACCGGCCATGCGGCCGAGCATCCAGGCGGTGAGTAGTCCGAAAGGTGCGAGTATCAGGGCCGAGGTCAGCAGAAATTGCGCGTCGGTGTGGGCCGGGATCGCGCCGAGCCACATCAGCACACCGCTGAGGACCGGATATTCCACCGTCCCCCCGGTGAGGACTCCGTCGCTGGTGATGGCCCCGTGGATGTACGGGAAGATGTGGTTGTCGATATCGCGGCCGAGCCACAGGAACTGGATGTCGGAGTAGCAGACCGAGGAATCCTTGATCGCGTCGAACATCGTGCTTCGCCCCGACGCGTCGAACGGCGCAACCGCGCAGCGGGCCTTGTTCAGATATCCCAGGATCAGTCCGAGTGCAGCCATCGCGACGACCACGACGATCGTCGTCGGATTGGCGCGGACCCCGGATCGCATGGTGCAAGACTATGACGCGCTGGGTCGGGACTGTACGTCCGACAGGAATTAGCAGGTCAGCGACCTGTCGTGTATCTTCGAGGGGTTGCTGACGCAACGACCCTCCTGCCACGGATAGTCCGTGGCCGTTTTCACTAGTCCACAGGAGGTGATGAGGTCTTATGCGTCATTACGAATTGATGGTCATTCTCGACCCCAATCTGGACGAGCGCACTGTCGCTCCGTCGCTCGATACGTTCCTCAACGTCGTTCGCAAGGATGGCGGCACCGTCGACAAGGTCGATGTGTGGGGCAAGCGTCGTCTGGCTTACGAAATCCTCAAGCATGCCGAGGGCATCTACGCCGTTGTGAACCTCAACGCCGAGCCTGCCACCGTCAGCGAGCTGGATCGTCAGCTCGGACTCAACGAGTCCGTGTTGCGTACGAAGGTCCTGCGACAGGGCAAGTAATTGTCGGTGACCGGCCCTAGGCTGGCACTCACAACGCTTACTACTGAAAGAGGAACCATGGCAGGCGAGACCGTCATCACCGTCATCGGAAACTTGACGGCTGATCCCGAACTTCGATTCACCCCCGCCGGTGCGGCGGTTGCCAACTTCACGGTTGCATCCACCCCGCGCACATTCGATCGCCAGACGAACGAATGGAAAGACGGCGACGCGCTGTTCATGCGCTGCAACATCTGGCGCGAGGCAGCGGAGAACGTTGCCGAGAGTCTGACCCGAGGCTCACGAGTGATCGTGAGCGGACGGCTGCGGCAGCGTTCGTACGAGACGCGCGAGGGTGAGAAGCGGACAGTCGTCGAGCTCGAAGTCGACGAGATCGGACCTTCACTTCGCTACGCCACCGCAAAGGTCAACAAGGCCAATCGCGGTGGAGGTGGCGGCGGAGGCGGCTTCAACTCCGGCTCGGGTTCCTCCGGCGGATCGGGCGGCGGCCGCTCGAACTCCTCCTCCAACTCCGGTTCCGGCGGAGACGATCCCTGGGGCAGTGCCCCGGCGGCATCGGGCTCCTTCGGCGGACGTGGCGGAGACGAAGAGCCACCGTTCTAGATCCTTCGATCGAGAACAACCAGATGTAACGGAGAAAGACCCATGCCCAAACCGCCATTGCGCGACAAGGTGCTCAAGAAGAAGGCGTGTTCCTTCTGCAAGGAAAAGAACACGGCGATCGATTACAAGGACACGACGTTGCTCCGTAAGTACGTCAGCGATCGCGGAAAGATCCGTGCTCGCCGTGTCACCGGCAACTGCGTCCAGCATCAGCGTGACGTGGCCGTTGCCGTGAAGAACTCGCGTGAGGTAGCACTGCTGCCCTACGCCGCGACGGCTCGATAGAAAGGGGCGATTGGTATGAAACTGATCCTCACCGCTGATGTGGACAACCTCGGTGCGCCTGGCGACACCGTAGAGGTCAAGGACGGCTACGGCCGTAACTTCCTGCTGCCCCGCGGACTGGCCATTCAGGCCACCCGTGGAGCTCAGAAGCAGGTCGACGGCATTCGCCGCGCGCAGGAAGCTCGTGCCGTTCGCGGACTCGAGCACGCCAACGAGCTCAAGCAGGCCATCGAGGGCCTCGAGTCCGTCACGCTGTCTGTCAAGACTGCTGGCGATTCGGGCAAGCTGTTCGGCTCGGTCACCGCGTCGGACGTCGCTTCTGCACTCAAGGCTGCCGGTGGACCGATTGTCGACAAGCGCAGCATCGATCTGCCGAAGGCTCACGTCAAGACCACGGGCAAGCACGACATCGTCGTGAACCTGCATCCCGACGTGACCGCCAAGTTCAAGCTGGAGGTCGTCGGAAGCTGATTTCAGCTTTCGGCCCGAAACGGCTGACAAAAACCCCACGAACTCCGGTTCGTGGGGTTTTTTCGTGCCATCTCACAAAAATCAACTGTCACAACGGTTTCCGGATTGTGAACGATCTCTCTCTATGGCTGCTTCAGCCAAGGTTTGCGTACCCTTTACGTGGGGGCGACATTCGACGCCGGAACAGATCGACCGACCTGACGCCTAGACGCCCGGAGGAACTGCCGTGACAACAACAGCAGAGCACGACTCGGAACCCAGCCCGACGACCCGATCCGAGCCGCCGTCTCGGTTCGGGTCGGTGATCAAGTACGACCTTCCGGCATCACTCGTCGTTTTCCTTGTGGCAGTGCCGCTTTCGATCGGCATTGCCGTTGCCTCCGGCGCACCGATCATGGCCGGCCTCATCGCCGCCGTGGTCGGCGGTATTCTTGCCGGTATTCTCGGCGGTTCGCCGTTGCAGGTCAGCGGCCCCGCGGCGGGTCTGACCGTGGTGGTGGCGGAGTTGGTCAACCAATTCGGTTGGGCAGTAACGTGCGCCATCACCGTCCTGGCCGGTGCCGTGCAGATCATGTTGGGCATGAGCCGCATTGCGCGCAGCGCCCTTGCCATCTCGCCCGTGGTGGTGCACGCCATGCTCGCTGGTATCGGTACAACCATTGCGCTGCAACAGGTTCACGTACTGCTCGGGGGTGAGTCCGAGAGTTCGGCCGTACAGAACCTCCTCGCGATCCCCACGTCCGTCGCGAACGGCCAATGGCCGTCGATCGTCGTCGGCGGAATCGTGGTCGTGCTCATGTTCGCCTGGCCACGATTGGCCGAGCTGTCCAGTGTGTTGGCGAAGGTCGCCAAGGTTCCCGCCGCACTCGTCGCAGTGGTCACCGCCACCGCGGTCTCGATCCTGTTCTCCCTCGACGTCGAGCGAATAGAGTTGCCGGGCAACCTGATCGAAGCACTGAGCTTTCCGATCATGCCCGATGGGCAATGGAGCGCATTCGTCACCGGAGTCATCACCATCGCGTTGATCGCCAGCGTCGAAAGTCTGTTGTCCGCGGTTGCCGTCGACAAGATGCACAGCGGCGAGCGCACCAACTTCGACCGCGAGTTGATGGCACAGGGTGTGGGCAACATGGCGTCCGGTGCCATCGGTGGTCTGCCGATCACCGGCGTCATCGTGCGTAGTGCCACCAACGTCAAGGTCGGTGCCAAGTCTCGTGCGTCGGCCATTCTGCACGGCGTGTGGATTCTGATCTTCTCGGTGCTGTTCATCTCGATCGTCGAACTCGTCCCGTTCGCTGCACTCGCCGGTCTGTTGGTGATGATCGGTGTGCAGTTGATCAAGTTGGCGGACATCAAGATTGCCAACAAGACCGGCGACATCGCGGTCTATGCAGTGACCGTCGTCGGTGTGGTGGCCCTCAATTTGCTCGAAGGCGTGTTGATCGGATTGGCGCTGTCGATCATCTTGGTTCTGCGTCGCGTGGTGTGGGCGAAGGTCCGAGCAGAAGAAGCGGTGGACGGTACCTGGCGCGTCGTCGTAGAGGGTTCGTTGAGTTTCCTAGCGCTCCCGAGACTGACTCACGTGCTCTCGACAGTCCCTGTGGGTACAACCGTCACCGTGCGCTTGGGCGTCGACTTCCTGGACCACGCGGTGCACGACGCGTTGAACGAGTGGATGCGGCAACACGAACTCGGCGGCGGCACAGTGAAAGTCGAGGAAGTGGGTACAGCCTCGATGGCTGCCGCTGCCGAGGGGCCACCCAAGCGTGGGTCTGCGACGATCCGCAGTTCCTTGGCTCCGTGGCGCGCATGGCAGGTCAAGAGCGATGTGACGCAGAAGGATTCGCCGGTAGCGCTACGGGCGGTGATGAGCGGCGTGGCCGAATACCACCGCACTCATGCTCCCAATATTCGTCCGCACCTCGAGGGGTTGACCGACAAGCAGGATCCGGACACCCTCTTTCTTTGCTGCGTGGATTCGCGCGTCATGCCCAACACGATCACCAGTAGTGGCCCGGGCGATCTGTTCACGGTCCGCAACATGGGCAACCTCGTTCCCGCCAAGGGGCAGGATTGCTCCGTGGAGGCTGCGTTGGCGTTCGGTGTGGATCAGCTGGGCACCTCGTCGGTGGTGGTGTGCGGGCACTCTGGCTGCGGTGCCATGAAAGCGGTGCTGAGTGGGCCGGAGAATGCCGCCGACGAGTCCGTGGCGGAATGGCTGGGTCACGCGGTGGCGAGTGTGGACGCGTACCGCAGCGGGCACGTGGTGGGTCGTCAGGCAGCGGAGCTCGGTTTCGGCGAGGCGGATCAACTCGCCATGGTGAACGTGGCCGTGCAGTTGCAGACGCTCACTCGCCACCGGGTGGTGGGGCGCGCCCACGCCGAGGGCCGCCTGCACATCACCGGGCTGTTCTTCGACATTCCGACGGCCCGGGTGCTCCGGATCGGCACCAGAGAGGTCACAGTGCTCGATCCGGCCGATTGCCCGCAGTGACGCCTGATCGGCGGTGACGAGGGGTCCGATTCCAAGTCTGGAATCGGGCCGTTTCCGTGGAAACGGGACAGCGGTCTGTTTATGTGATGAATCCCAGACTCTGTGACCTAGTTCACCCTGGGGTTCACTCGGCATTTACTCAACACGCCCGAGCTGTCAATTCGACCGACACGCCGATCCAGAATCAATGCACAGGAAGAAAACTTTATGTACACCCGTCGACCAGGCTGAACAGGCAAAACCGCCGAAGTTATACCCAGGTTATCCCCAGGTGGTCAACACCGTTGTTCAAGCCCATCCACATTTCATCCACAGATTCATCCCCAGGCCGTGTTGTGACTACTGCCGATTGCGCTTAACGTCCGTGCAGCGTCTCTCTCGACGGCCGTGAACGGCGACGAGACTGCGTGAATCCGGTGGCGGTCAGGACATGTCGGTGCCCGGGGGTAGAACTTGCTCGAGAGCACGGCCGAGTGATATTCGGCGGTGCTGACGACTATGGGGAGAGGACGGCCGGTTCGCGTGGCAGTTGTGGACGATCGAGGACAGTCCGACTACTCCGGCTCCTCCTCCAGCGAGGGGCCCGGTGAGGACTTCGGTCGCCAACCTCCGCAGGACATGGCCGCCGAGCAGTCCGTGTTGGGCGGCATGCTGCTGAGCAAAGACGCCATTGCCGACGTGCTCGAGGTGCTGCGGCCGGGAGACTTCTACCGGCCGGCGCACCAGAACGTGTACGACGCGATTCTGGATCTCTACAGCCGCGGTGAGCCTGCCGACCCGGTGACCGTCTCGGCCGAGCTCGATCGACGCGGCGAGCTCAAGCGCATCGGTGGCCCGCCCTACTTGATCACGCTCACTCAGACGACGCCCACGGCAGCCAACGCTGGTTACTACGCCGAGATCGTCGCGGAGAAGTCGATCCTCCGACGCCTCGTGCAGGCCGGCACGCGCATCGTGCAGTTCGGTTACGCAGGTGCCGACGGCCAGGACGTCGCCGAGGTCGTCGACCGCGCGCAGGCCGAGGTCTACGAAGTCACCGAGCGACGCACCTCCGAGGACTTTCTGCCTCTGGAAGAGCTGCTGCAGCCCACGATGGACGAAATCGACTCCATCGCCAGTCGCGGCGGCATCTCCCTCGGCGTGCCGACGGGATTCGCCGAACTCGACGAAATCACCAACGGTCTTCACCCTGGTCAGATGATCATTGTCGCGGCTAGACCTGGCGTGGGTAAGTCGACCCTAAGTATGGATTTCATGCGCTCGTGCTCCATCAAGCACGGTATGCCCAGTGTCATTTTCTCTCTGGAGATGAGTCGCACCGAGATCGTCATGCGTCTGTTGTCCGCGGAGGCGAAGATCAAGCTCGGTGACATGCGTTCGGGAAAGATGACCGACGACGACTGGACCAGGTTGGCCCGGCGCATGAGCGAGATCAGCGAAGCACCGCTGTTCGTAGACGACTCCCCGAACCTGACGATGATGGAGATCCGTGCGAAGGCGCGACGCCTGAAGCAGCGCAACGGCCTGAAACTCATTGTGGTGGACTACCTTCAGCTGATGTCGTCCGGCAAGAAGGTCGAGTCGCGGCAGCAGGAGGTCTCGGACTTTTCCCGTCAGCTCAAGCTGTTGGCCAAGGAACTCGAATGCCCGGTGGTCGCTGTCTGCCAGCTCAACCGTGGTCCGGAGCAGCGAACCGACAAGAAGCCGATGGTCTCGGATCTCCGTGAGTCCGGCTCCTTGGAGCAGGACGCCGACATGGTGATTCTGCTGCACCGCCCCGACGCGATCGAGCGAGACGACCCCCGCGGCGGTGAGGCCGACCTGATCCTCGGCAAGCACCGTAACGGTCCGACAGCGACAATCACTGTGGCGCACCAGCTTCACCTGTCGCGGTTCGTGGATATGGCGCGGGGCTAGTCGGAGCAGTCGGTAGACCGCAGATCTTTCGTCAGTGCGGTCCACACGTCGATCGGGCCGGGATGAGGACGCCGCAGCCACGCGGCGGCCTGGTCGTCTACGTAGAGGAAGAAGAGTGTGAACGTGTGCGACCCGTCGGGATTTCGTGCCCCGCCGCTACCGGCCAGCAGTTCGTTTCCGGCCGGCATGTCATGTTCGACTGTTTCGAGTACGTCCTCGCGTGTCCAGTTCCCGTGGAGCGGTCCAGGAATCCTCAGTGTGGGTGTGCCGGGAAATGGAGTCGCTTCGACGATCCGTATGTCGCGCACATGAATCCCGTCCGCCCGGAAGGTTCCGGCAATGGTTACCAGGTTGCCGGCCGAGGAGGCATCGAGATCGGAACCGATCAACGGTAGCCGCGACACACTCGAGGACTCCGGTGTCCGATTGGGACTATCGGGTTCGATGAACAGCGAACCGTCGGAATCCGCCACGAGTGTGCCGCGTCCGATGATGGGGTCGCCGACGGCGACGACGACGTGCTCGAGATCCACGAACCCGAGTCTGCGCTCGTGCGGCGGCGACGGTCAACTGTCTTCGTCCCCACTGTCCTGCGGAATACCGGGCAGCAATCGAGACGTCGTTTCGCCCGCGCACAGGGGTTGAACAAACCCAGCGTTCGGTTTATGGTGACGCCACCGATCCGACGAGAGGCCGAACATGAAATCGAACCGCGTGCGCACCCTGGTCGTATCCAGCTTCGTTGCTGTGGCAATGCTGGGCGCAGCCCCCTCCGCATCGGCTGCTCCCACCGATCCGGTGCCACCGACTTTCGGATCGTCGGGTCTGACCGTGGCGCAGGTCGACGACATCATTCGGCTTTTCCTACCGGGTCACTGCACGATCATGGGCAGTGTCGGCTGCGTCTCCCCCGCAGCCCTTCTCGGCTGACCTGCGCGTTGATGCTCCGGGACGCGACACGGATGCCCGTCCCGAACCACTCTCGCTATGTGCGTGTGCGCGGACAGCATCTCCGAGGTCGCTAACCAACACCAACGGCGCTGGTCCAACGCTGGGTCGCGTATTCTCGCTGAGATCGACCGCATCATC
This sequence comes from Rhodococcus sp. PSi06, assembly GCF_054960675.1. Classification (NCBI taxonomy): domain Bacteria; kingdom Bacillati; phylum Actinomycetota; class Actinomycetes; order Mycobacteriales; family Nocardiaceae; genus Rhodococcus; species Rhodococcus sp. PSi06. Next base: position 71,737 of record NZ_JBHNYO010000007.1, on the reverse strand, counting down.
CGACGCAGCAATCGACGAAAGTAATCATGCCCGAGGACCAGAACGCAGACGTTCCCCCGAATCATCTCTCCATCGATCCGCGCAGCAAGTTCTACGACGAAGAAGTTCTTCGCCGCGACGTGGGCATTCGCTTCAACGGCGTCGAGAAGACGAGTATTCGCGAATACAACGTCACCGAGGGCTGGGTGCGCGTCGAAGTTCCGACCGCCAAGGATCGCTACGGAAACCCCATGCTCGTCAAGCTCAAGGGCACGGTCGAACCGTACTTCCGCGACGCACAGTAGCAAGCCTCGGCGTCTGAGCCGAGTAGCCGTCGGGCAGCAAACAACAGTGCGATGGCAGGCGCGGTCCCTAGGTTCGACGGCGAGTGGCGGCACTTGCCCGTGTTCAAGACCTTCCGGATATACGTAGACACATGCCAGGCGGATACGTCCACGCAATGGTGGATGCATGACCAACACCTACTTGCACGACGCGGTCGACGGTGCTCGAACCGCCTCCGTCATAAACGAACTCGATACTCTGCTCGCCGTCGATGGTCATCCGATTCGGTCCCGGGCGACCGTAGTGGGGAGTGATCCACTCGTCCCGTCTCCACATCGACTCGCGGACGCGACCTCGGCCGCTATTGCGGCGTTCGGACTCCAGATCGCAGGCATTGCCGAGGATGCAGGGCTTTCTCCGCAGACCGTCACGGTGAAGGCGGAGGACGCAATCGATCAGCTCCGCGCGTCCTACCTCACTACGGTGTCGGGCGTACCCGCGGCGCATCTGGTCGAAGATCCTCGCGCACTGGGCAACAACGATTTCTATCAGTGTCGGGATGGGCGATGGATCTTTCTGATCACCACCTACGCCGGCCTGCGTGACGCCGTGTGTCGAGCGCTGAATTGCCCGCCGTTTCCCGATCGAATCGCTGAGGCGGCACTTCACTGGGATGCTGATGCCCTGGAGCAGGCTGTGGTTGCCGGCGGAGGCGTTGCTGCCGTCGTGCGCAGCACCGAGGAGTGGCGTTCTTCGGAGATGGCCCGCTACCTACTGGGGCGAGGGGTGATCGAACTCGAGCAGATAGGCCCGGGACCTCGCGAGGCATTGCCCAGCGCCTCGGAGTGGCCCCCACTCGGCTCGCTTCGGGTGGCCGACCTCACCCACGTCATCGCGGGACCGGTCTCGACGCGTTTACTGGCAGCGTTCGGTGCCGACGTGATGCATGTGTCCAGGCCGGACCTGCCAGATCCCAACGCGATGGTGGCGATGACAGGAGGAGGAAAGCGAAATGCTTTTGCCGACCTGCGGGATCCGGAACAGAGTGAAGCGTTTCGCCGGTTGTGTGCGGGTGCCGATGTCGTGGTCGACTCCTACCGCGGCATGGATCGGCGGGGCTTCGGAGCACACGAACTGGCCGCAGTTCGTCCAGGGGTGGTGGTGTGCGAGTATCACTGCTGGGGTGCGGACGGACCGTGGGGAGCGCGCGGTGGATTCGACCAACTGGCCTGCTCTGCAACGGGGTTCGCTGATTCCGAGAACTTCGATGGGCGTCCGTCACTTCCGCCTACCTACCTGCTCAACGACTACCTTGCGGCTTATTTGGGCGCAGCCGGAACGGTAGCGGCGCTGCGTCGTCGTGCGATCGTGGGCGGTTCCTGGCGGGTCCGCGTCAACCTCGCTCGGGTGTGCATGTGGGTACAGGACCTCGGCCTGTTCGATCAGGACGATGTAGCCGCACTCCCCCGGCCCAGTCGACCGAACATCGACCTGGTGACCGTGGACTCTCCATTCGGACCGATCGCCGAGCCTGTACTTCCGCTGACGTTCGGCGACCTACCCACGCCGGTGTGGGGAGTGCCGCGGACCCTGGGAAGCTCACCGTTGCAGTGGTGAGTGTCTAGCGCGAACTGTGTTGCGCTGCTGCGCGGAACAGCATCGCGGCGGCCGCATCGGTGCGTCCGGAGTCCCCTGTGGTGAAGCGGTCCAGAAGCAGTCCTCGAAAAGCCGCACCCACGGTTGTTGCCTGGACGAGTGCCGCTGCGGAGTCCATCCCGCAACGGGCCATGGCGGCGGCCAAGGCGTTTGTGAGGGCACGTACGCTGTCGCGTGCGAAGTCCGCGAGCACACCGGACTTGATCGATGCAATACCGATGACTTGCATCAGGATTCGTGAGCTGACTGCATCTCCTCCATCGGACATCGACATCCACAGGCGATGCAGTCTCTGCTCGAGCTGCGCGTAATCGTGCACGTCGCCGAACATCTCGTCGAACGCAGGTCGTTGGCTGCTCAGCGCCTGCACGATCAAGTTCTCACGAGAATCGAAGTAGTAGATCAACATTCGAGAGCTGGTACCGAGTTCGGCGGCCAGCGGACGAAGCGTCAAGTCGTCGAGTCCATGGGTGCCGATGTATTCGACAACGCGGCCGAGCAGTTCGATTCGCTTGTCATGATCGAGGGGACGGGCCACGGTTTGACTGTACCGGTCGCTACATGTATTTATGGGCACTATGAGTGAACCGATCGCTACACAAACTTCAGACCACGCCGTCGTCACCGGTTATGTGGCGACGACGGCGCTCGCGGACGACGCCGACGTCACGTGGGAGCGCTTGCTCGACGGTCGTAGCGGAATAGGCCCCCTCGAGAGTGCGTTCGTCTCGGATTACGACCTTCCGGTCCGCATCGGCGGGGTGTTGCAGATGGCACTGTCCGATCATCTGACCCGCGTGGAGCAGCGCAGATTGTCCTTTGTCGAGCAGCTGGCGATAGTGCTGGGGCGTCGACTGTGGGGTTCCTCCGGTCTGCGCGGCATGGACCCGGACCGACTCGCCGTGGCAGTGGGCACCGGACTCGGTGGCGGTGACGCCTTGATCGGGGCCGTCGACGCGATGCGGGCAGGTGGATACCGAAAGGTGTCGCCGATGTCGGTGCCCATGGTCATGCCGAACGGCCCTGCGGCTCATATCGGTCTCGAGGTCGGGGCCCGTGCTGGGGTGTTCACACCGGTGTCGGCGTGCTCGTCTGGTTCGGAAGCCTTGGCTCACGCATGGCGATTGATCGCGACGGGCGAAGCGGACGTCGTTATCGCGGGTGGTGTGGAGGGGCATATCGATGCCGTTCCGATCGCAAGCTTTTCGATGATGCGTGCCATGAGCACGCGGAACGACGAACCGACCCGCGCGTCGAGGCCGTTCGATCGTGATCGCGACGGATTCGTGTTCGGGGAAGCCGGAGCGCTGCTGATCGTAGAGTCGGAACAACATGCGGTCGCTCGTGGTGCACAGATTCATGGTCGGTTGCTGGGCGCGGGCATCACCTCGGATGGATTCCATATCGTGGCACCCGACCCGGAGGGACGAGGAATTCGTAAGGCGATGGAAAAAGCCCTTCGCACAGCGGGTTTGAGTGCTCGGGATATCGCTCACGTCAACGCACACGCAACCGCGACTCCGATAGGCGACCTGTCCGAGGCCAAAGCCATCGCCGCTGTCGTCGGCCACGCCTCCGTCTACGCGCCGAAGTCCGCGCTCGGTCATTCGATCGGTGCGGTCGGAGCACTGGAGGCAATACTGACAATGCTGACGATCCGCGATTGCGAGGTACCGCCGACCTTGAATCTGGAGAACCAGGATTCCGCAGTCGATCTCGACGTCGTGGGTTCCCGACGTAGTCAAAGTATCGACTACGCGTTGAGCACGTCGATCGGGTTCGGTGGTCACAACGTCGCCCTCGCGTTCGGGCGCTACTGATCAGATTCGATATCGGATCAGACGCGAACTGTTTCCGACCACCGCGACCGACGAAGCATTGTGCAAGATCGCTGCGAGCACGGGAGACAATGCGCCACCCGCGCTGACGACGAGGCCGAGAGCGTTGACGGCAATGGACATCCCGTAGTTCTGGCGGATGACGGACACCGAGTGCCGGCCGAGGTCACGCACGTCGAGCAGGCGCGACAAGTCGTCGCTCGCCAGGGCCACGTCCGCGGTCTCGACGGCAACGTCGGTGCCCGCCAACCCCATCGCGATGCCGATGTCGGCGACGGCGAGAGCGGGGGCGTCGTTGGTACCGTCTCCGACCATCGCCACGACGTAGCCCGCCTCCTGCAATTCGCGCACTGCCTCGAGCTTCTCGTCCGGCATGACCTCGGCCCGCCACTCGGTGATCCCGAGTTCCGCTGCGACTGCCGCCGCAGTCTTCGGGTGGTCGCCGGTGAGCATGATGATTCGCTCGACGCCGTCGGCGCGGAGTGCATCCAGAACGGCGGATGCGTTGGCACGGACCTCGTCTCGCAAGCTGATCAAGCCGACGAGTACGCCGTCGACGGCCAACAACAGCGGCGTCTCGGCTTCGCCCTGTAGCCGTGAAACCCATTGCTGTGCATCCTCGGACACAGCGACGTCCTCGCTCCGCAGAAGAGAGGGACTGCCCAGTAGCAGCGTCCTCCCGTCCGCGACCGTCCGCATGCCGAGTCCGACGATCACCTCGCACTCCTCGTGCGGAGGAATGACGATGTGCCGCTCCTCGGTACTCCTGATGACGGCCTCCGCCAGAGGATGTCGAGAGTGAATCTCGGAACTGGCGGCGTAGGCCAGCACCTGCTCCGGCTCCCAATCATCCTGGAAAGACACGACATTAGTCACGACAGGGCGGCCCACCGTCAGGGTGCCGGTCTTGTCGAAGACGAAGGCGTCGACTCTGCCCGCCTGTTCCAGATGCGATCCGCCCTTGATGAGAATTCCCCGACGAGCCCCGTTGCCGATGGCGGCGCTGATCGCCGTGGGCGTGGACAGCCCAACCGCGCACGGGCACGCGACCAGCAGCATCGTCATGGCTCGTCGAACATCGCGGGTCACGACGAGCGTCAGAGCCGACAGGATGAACGATGCGGGGACGAAGCGGCGTGAAAAATTCTCTCCCACAGTCTGAATCGGTGCGCGATCCTCCTGCGCCTCCTCGACGCGGGAGATGATGCGGCCGATCGTGGTGTCGCGACCGACGGCCGAAGCGCGTACGACGAGGCGGCCGCGGACGACGACGGATCCCGCATGAATCCGGTCGCCGGCGACGATCGATACCGGCAGGGTCTCGCCGGTGATAGCGGACTGATCGACGACCGCATCACCGTCGACCACGGTCCCGTCGACGGGAACGCCCACGTGATCGTGTACGACCACCTCGTCGCCGATTTCCAGTCGATCGACGTCGACCGAGATTTCGGAGCCGTCGGGCAGCCTGATCCAGGCGGTGTCCTGAGTGCCGGTCAACAGATCGGAGATGGCGCGTCGAGTGCGCTTGAGGGTCAATTCCTGCAGGTACTCACCGATGTTCAGCAGCCACAGCACCGTGAGGGCGACGACATTCTCGCGCAGCACGAGGCTGGCCACGGTTGCGGCGCTGACGAGTGCGTCGGTTCCTGCCGTCCTGTTTCCGGCCAGCGAGCGCACGGCTCCCTTGAGGAACGGGTAGCCGGTGAAGATCGTCGCGCCGGTGGCGACGAGACGGCTGGTAGGACCGAGGAGGGGCGGCCGACGGAACGCGTACCGGCGGAATCCGAGCAGGACCAGTGCCGCGCCGCCGATGGTCATCCGCAGAACGTCGCCGCTGGTGACGTCGGCTGAGCGCGGACTACGTACCGGTACCAGGGCCCAGTTCGTCGTGCGTCCGGCATGGACCGCGTCGAAGAGTTCGGCCCTGTCGATACGTGTGCGGGAGTACCAGATGACGACCGACGCAGTTCGCGGATACGCATGAACTGCGCGCACTCCGCGGATCTTGTCCACGTGGTCCTCGACCGCAACGGCTCGGCCCGGACTCGAGCGGAGCCAGTCGACGCGCAGTCGCATGCGACCGGCAGCGTCGGAGAGGATTTCGATTCCGTCTGCGTGCGTCGCGTCGATGTCGAGGGGACGTTCGGCGAGGGTCGTCATAGTCGAAAGCAGTCGCGGTCAGTGCGCGTGGCCGTGGCCGGTGTCGGTGACAGAGGGCGGCGGAACCTCTTCGCCGATTCGATCCCGCGCCTCGGCGACGACGTCCGACACGGCCAACCGTGCCGATTCTGCATGGACTTCTGCCTTCCGGGCGGCGCGGAGGCCCAGCTCGGTTGCCGAGACAGCAGCCTGGCGAACGGGGGCCTTCTCGTACAGCTTCTTGGCACCGTTGTAGGCGGCGACGCCGACTGCGCCGGTCACGACCGTCGATACTGCCTTCGCGACGATGATCGGAAACGCCATGTTGTAGCTCCTCGAATTCGAACCGACATCAACTTATTGGGAATCGTATTCGTTTTCGCCCGCAGTAGCGACTCGCGGGGGCACGAGGGTCTGTCGGTTTCGTCATCGAGCGCGAGCGAGTGGACCGGTGACGTCATCGGATCGGCCGGGTGGTGCGGAATGCTCTGGTCACGTACGGCAACTCGATCGTCGTCGAACCCTGCAGCCCCAATTCGTCGAACAACGTTGCCAGATCCCGATCTATAGCGTTGCGCCCGTCGGCCGTCGCGGTGATGTAAAAACTGCGCGATCGAACCAGGTCGGTCAGCAGCCCCCGGTTCACCGTGCGAGACCACACCCATTCTCGCTGCTCTAGTTGATCGAAGGGCTCCGCTACCGGCGGCGGCCCGGCGTCGAACATCGATAAAGCTCCGCCACGTGAGACCACCGAGTTGAGTCTTCGGACCCAGTCCTGCGCCTCGTCGCGAATATTCCAGATCAATCCCAGCACGCCGCCGGGTCGCAGCGCTCGGCCGATTTCATGGGACGCGGCCACTGGATCTACCCAATGCCAGGCCTGTCCGAGTAGGACTCCATCGAGACTCCCGTCGTCTGCTGGGAATGACTCGGCTGTACCGACCAGGGTCGGCACACCCGGTACCGCGACGCTCAGGGCATCGAGCATGGCTGGATCAGGGTCGACGGCGATGGCGTCGCACCCGGCGGCAACGATGCTGCGAGTGAGTTTGCCGGTGCCTGCACCGACGTCGGCGACTCGTGGCGTTCGGGCCGACGCGAACGCAGGTTCCAGCAGCCAATCAACCGCGTCCGACGGGTATTCGGGGCGAGCCGATTCGTACACCTCAGCAGCGGTCCCGAACGACGTCGCATTGTTATCTCGGCTAACCATATGGCTAGGTTACCTCGCCCGGGTCGAGCTCGAGTTCGTAATAGAGAGCGTTCGGTCCGACGCCACAGCCTTCGTGGCAGTCGAAGCCTCGCTTTTCGTAGACGTGACGAGCTGCGTCGTCGTCCTCGGAGGTATTGAGGTCCATGTAGGTGGCACCCCTGTCGCGTGCATGCTCGATGACCGAATCGAGAAAGTTTGTGCCGTAACCCTTCCCGCGATGGTTCGGCTGAATGTAGAACTCGGCGAGATAGGCCTCGACGTCGGCGCTCCACGTTTGGATCCGGAAGCGAAGAACCGCAACACCGATCGCAGGAGTGCCGAATGTCAGTACGCTGGTGTCGCCGGATTGGACCAGCGTGTGCAGATGCGCAGCAAGCCAATTGGGCTCGGGTGCGGGGTCGTCGTACTCGCGGTTGAAATCGACCAACATGTGCGCGGCCTCGACGAATCCGTCGGAATCTTCGACCTCACGTATGCCTGTCATTTCGAATGCTCGAGCCGTCATTTGTCCCGTTGAACGGGCTTCTTCGCCTCGACGCCCTCGGCAGGTACAGCCCCGGGACCACCCCTGTCGGGAGAGGTCCTGTGCTCTCCGTACCAGATGAACACAGCGGCTACAGCAAGCACTGCGAGCTTCGACCAGTTCCAGACAGAAGGATCGGACACGATGTCGCTGATCGCTGAGAACACGAGGAAAACCGCGAGAGCGACCAGCGCATATCGAGGCCATGGGCGTTTGCGGGCGTTCATGTTCTCGATGCTGTCATCGCCTCGTCATTCGGACAACGCGTCAGCGTCGCAATTCGGTATCGAGTTGGACGAGCAGCATGCCGAATTTCGTTCGCCCGGCGGCGGGTTGTGGGAATCGTCGCAGAACCTCTCGAACTTCAGGGACACTGTTGTCGAGGATCCATTCGACATGCTCTGCAACAGCTTCGGAGTCCGTCAGCACCAGATGCACAGCCGATCCCAGGATGTGCTTGACCTGATGGGGGCTGTACAGGGGATGGAGGAACGCGGCCCCGGCCGCATGCATGGCAGCAAGAGCGGCATCCGTCGCCGCGGATTCCGTCACCTCGCGGGCGGCCTTGTGCGCGTCCCAGGCGAGTCGGCGTAGCTCCGCCGTTCGGTGGCCGGTCTCGGCAAACGCCTCAGCACCGTCGATCGCCGAGCCCGGACGCGAATCGTGGGGACGGGACATCTCGAAAATCGGTAGAGCGCGACGCGCACAGGCCGCTGCGAAGGCGGCCACATTCTGAATGTCGTCGAGGGTCAACTCCACTTCAGCTGGGTCGCCCATCTCAAAATAGCCTCAACCGTCGTACACCTCTGTGGTGATGCAGAACGGGTGTCCGGCAGGGTCGAGCAGAACGCGCCATCGCGCATCGGGCTGTTCTGCTGCTTCGGTTGCCCCACATTCGACTGCGTAGGCGACGGATACGGCGAGGTCGGCTCCCGCGTTCAGATCGAAATGCACGATGGACGACGAAGGCCACTGGGGCGGAACGTAGTTCGATACACGCTGCGCGACGAGGTTCAGACCTGCCTGCGTTCTGAACCCGGCGCTCTCGGAGTTCTCCCACAGCAGTTCTCCGCCGAGAAGTGCGAGGTAGAAGCGAGCGAGCACCGCTGGCTCGGAGCAGTCGATGGATATCCCCGCTACGTCGAGGTGTGGGCGCGACATGTCACGAGAATACGGTGGCTCCCAGCGTGACAAGGACAATCACAAAGATGACCAGGAGTAGCCAGCCCTCCCAGGTGTGCGGGCTGATTCCCCAGCCGTGGCGCTTCTCACCGAACCACGTTCGGGGTGGATTGAAAACCATTGCGAGGTCCTGCCTGCTAGGGGTCGCATCCACCCTACGAAAGGATCCGGTTATTCGCAATAGTAACAACTTGGTCATCGGTGGTGTCCTCAGCGTCCACAATTCGGACCGCGAATCGGGAAAGCGACTCGGCATCGAAATAGTGGACGTTGAGCGCACCTTCGAGAAGCAGCCGCCCTTGACCTCGAGTGCACTCGAGGTTGCAGGGTGGTCTCATGCAGATGACCTTCGACGAGTTACCCCGACTCATGACGCTGATGACGGGTGACGAAAAGCACGGTGCCAGCGCCACATCCACGCTCGACGTGCTGTGGGTGCTGTACTCCGATGTGCTCCGACTCGACCCGGCAAGACCGGACGATCCCGATCGCGACCGGTTCTACCTCTCGAAGGGGCATGGTCCGATGGCGTACTACGCAGTGTTGGCGGCGCGGGGGTTCCTGTCGCGCAGCGAGCTCGAATCGTTCGGCAGCTACCACTCGCCCCTGGGTAGTCATCCGGATCGCACGCTGGTCACCGGTGTCGATATCGGATCCGGGTCTCTCGGCCATGGTCTGGCATTGGCCGCCGGAACTGCTGTGGCGCTGCGCATTCGACGAAGCCCAGGGCGGGTGTTCGTGATGATCGGTGACGCGGAGCTCGACGAGGGCAGCAACATGGAGGCCATTCAGTTCGCGGCCCGATCGCAGCTGGGAAATCTGACGGCGGTGGTGATAGACAACAATTCTGCGGGCTTGGGTTGGCCCGGTGGCATCGCGTCGCGATTCGCCGTCGAGGGGTGGACGACCTCCGACGTCGACGGACGAGACCACAGTGCACTGCGGCGGGCGTTTCTTACCGAAGACGACAACGGTCCGCGCTTGGTGGTTGCCCACGTCGAGAAGAAGGAGAGCTGATGACGTCGACCATGAACAGGACTTCGGATCAACGTGAGTCGTTCTATCGACTGATGCCCGAGCTGCTTGCCCGAGACGAGCGAATCGTGCTGGTATTGGCCGAGATCGGTGTCGCCTATCTCGAGCCGCACCTCACTCCTGATATTCGACCGCGGGTGGTCAACGTGGGTATTCGAGAGCAGGCGATGATCGGTGTCGCAGGCGGGATGGCGCTCGCGGGCCTACGTCCGATCGTGCACACATTTCCGCCCTTTCTGATCGAGCGGCCCTTCGAACAGGTGAAACTCGACCTGGGGCATCAGGACGTCGGCGCTGTGTTGGTCAGCTCCGGTGGGTCCTACGGGTGGCCGCAGGGTGGTGAGACGCATTTCGGTCAACGGGACGTCGCACTACTGGACACTCTGGACGGGTGGACGGTGCACGTGCCGGGACATGTCGACGAAGTCGAATGGATGCTGCGCGCTGCGGCCGCATCAATGGACCGCGTCTACATCAGGTTGGACGGCGTCTCGAACGATCATCCTCACGCCCGTACCGACGGTTCGATGACCGTTCTGCAACAGGGGAATTCGGGCACTGTGATCTCGGTCGGTCCGATGACGGATCGCGTCCTGGCCGCCGCCCGTGGACGTGACGTGACTGTGCTGCACTCGTCGACGGTCAGGCCGTTCGAAGGCACCACCCTGCGTGCGACGCTGACTGCGCCGGACATCATGATCGTCGAGCCCTATCTCGCGGGAACCTCTGTGCCGCAGATCGATCGGGCAGTAGCAGACATCCGGCATCGGGTGATGGGACTCGGGGTGGAGCCCGGAGAGCGAAGGAAGTACGGCACGGTGGCCCAGCACGACCGAGCCAACGGCCTCGACGGGCTGTCCCGATCGATGGACGACTTCTTCGCGTGATCAGTGTCGGCGGCGCTCGTACCTGGCCTTGGCGACGCCGTAAGCGGACTCGAGCAGTTCTTCGATCTGCGATCCGGTCTTCGAAGACGGGTTGACCACCGACAACCAGCCGGCGGTGCCGTACTGAGGATGGGCGGCAAGGGTGTCGTCGGTATCGGCCTGGGGTGCATGAGCTGCGTCGCGCGGAGCGACACCCAACAGCTGCTCGAATTCCTGCTTCGTCGCAACGACATTGACGCGGAACGCGTCCGGCCGGTCCAGCCGAGACAATTCGTCACCCGGGTAATTCTTCGTCACGATGGTTGCGAAAGGCTGGGTGGACGTCGGAACAGTCCCGTCCGGCGAATAGTAGAAGAACGCATCCCCCCACGCGAGTTCCGGAGTCCCATCGCCTTCTCGGGGCCGCTGCGCCAGCGTGCTGTCGAAACTGCCGACCAGGTTGACGATGTCGTCGAAAGTCATGGATCGATCGTCACACGTTCTGCAGCTTTTGCCCAGCACTCACCCCACTTTGTATGTTCCCGTACCGGTCGCTACGAGGCGACCGGATTCTGTACCGACGATATCGACTCGGCACGTCTTCAGGCTCCGCCCGCCGTGCAACCGCGTGCCGACGATGTCGATGCCCTCGGCGTATACAGGCTCCAAGAACTGCACCGACATGGATACTGTTACGCCCCGAAGCTTCTCGGGGACTGCAGCTCCCGCCCACGCCGCAGTCATGATGCCGATGTCGATGCAGCCGGCGATCACACCCCCGTGCAGCATCTCGCCCACGGTCGACAATTCGTCTCGGTACGCCAGTCGAAGTCGAGCGGCACCTTCGTCGATATCGATCAGCTCGATTCCCAGCTGCTGTACGAAAGGTGACTGCGGTAGGAAGGTGACCATTGCCGCGCTACCGCTCTTCGGGGCCGGTGACTCATTGTTCGCCATCTCGAACTCCTCTATCCTAATTTGATTCCGTTATCGGAATCAGACTACGATATTGACATGGTCTTGGACACCCCCAGCGACAAGCGGAAACGTCGAACACATACCGCCGTGCTCGACGGTGCTCGCTCACTCATTCTGCGTCACGGATATCGCGGAACCACGATCGAAATGCTGGCCACGGCAGCCGATGTGGCGGTGAGTTCGATCTACGCAAACTTCCCCGCCGGCAAGGCGGATGTCTACGCCGCCCTCGCGTGGCAAACCGCCCGAAGCCACGCGGAGGAGATGACTGCACCCACGGATGCGGTCGATTCTGCGCACGTGGTTGCCGAATTTCTCGACCGGTACATCGAATTTCACCGCGACAACCCACTCGCATTGCGCCTGCTGGCGCTGACGGATGTGGACAAGTCCGAGTCCGCGTCGGTCGGTGAGGCGAAGAAGAAGATCGACACAGCACTCGGTGAACTCATCGATTCGGTGACGCGTGCGGTGGTGGATGCCGGCGCCGACGTCGTCCCGCGTGCATTGGTTCTCAATGCCTGGGCAGCAATGAACGGCGCTCTGGCACTGCGTCAACGACGCATCGTCGATCAACCCATGCTCGACGCGATGCTCGCGATCACGCGGTCGGACATGCTCCGTCACCTGAACGGGGCGTCCGATGAAACCCGGTGATCTCAGCGCAAGACGTCGCGCCGAAATCGTGGGATCGGCCGTGCAAGAACAACTCGCGCAGTTGCCCGGTACTGTGCTCGGTTCCCGGCGACGTTCGTCGGATGCTGCATGGCACATAGTCGATGGCCCGGATTCGAAGTTGTGCCGGGAAGCGCTGGAGGAAGCGAGGGAGTGTCTGACCACACCCGTGTTCATGCACAGCATGCGGTGTTTTCAGTACGCATCGGCCTTTGCGGACATCGATGGTCTACGAGCGGATAGGGAGGCGCTGTACCTCGCGTGCCTGTTGCATGACATTGCTCTCGGCGCAGAACGGAACCCGGTGGCCGGATGTTTTGCGCTCATCGGTGCCGAGCGAGCCGAAGAGTTCGTCCGTTGTCACGAAGGCGACGATCGAACGGCACAGATGGTCCACGAGGCGATAGCCAGGCACATGGACGTCGCGACACCGAAACATTCGGAGGCGGCGCTGCTGCACGACGCTGCACACCTGGACGTCAGTGGCCGCAGGGTTCGAGACGTCGATCCGCACTGCCTCGATGCCGTCGAATCTCGCTATTCGCGACAGGGTTTCGTCGTGGAGTTCGCCACCAGGATGAGAGTCGAAAGCAAGACGCGGCCGAAGTCGACGGCCGCGACGCTGTGGCGGTCAGGAATGTATCTGGCGATGAAGACCAATCCACTGGAACGCAGAGTCACATCGTCGAAGTAGCCGTCGCGCGGTGGATGATCTGCTCGATCATCTGGGCGTCGTCGGAATCTCTCGGTGCGTACAGGAAGACGTAGGTCTCGGGTAGTCCGAACACGGCGCGTCCGGCCAGCGGGTGCAGTTCGCCCCATCCCGCAGAAACGACGGTCTGCGCGTCGTCCGGCTGCAGGACGACGTGCAGCGAACCCTCGGTGTCGTGTACGTGCACGATCTCGCCTTTGGTTCGAGAGATCCAGGGCGAAGCAGAGCGGAGGTCGGACAGATACAGGGCATCGCCCCTACGCTCGAATCGACTGCGCGCCAGATGAAACGGCCGGTCCGACGCGGCCTCGGCGGTGACAGCAGCAGTCAGCCGGTCGATCAGGGCAGGTGTACCTCGCTCGGTGAGCTGGCGATGTGGAATCGGATACGGTGCCATCGACGGCCGTTTTCCGGGGCGGGGTTCGAGTTGCCAGTGCAGACCGGTGCCGGACGCGCCGTCGACGGTGAGTGGGTCGCGTCGCGCACATGGCCTCAGGGCGGTGGTGATCAGCCAGCCGGCGACATTGGCCGGAAGTCCCCCAGGCCCCAGTTCCATCCACGCGGTGTAGTCGTTCTTGACGCGCTGCACAATTCCCCCCGAGTCACGTAGGTCCAGACCAACGTAACCCGAGGGGAAGCGCAGACTCAGGCCGGGCAGCCGACGGTGTAGGTCCAGACTGTTCCGACAGGTCCGGTGACGCGGACCAGCACAGCTGTGGCGGTGCCGGCCGGAACTGCTACCACCACCGAGTCGACGCCGGTGCTGCCGCCGACATAGCCGGTGTTGTGGATCAGCGCACCCTGGTAGAAAACCTCGATCTGATCGGGAACGTCCACGGTGTCGTAGCTGAGGACGAACGAGGTCGGTCCGGTTCGGCCCAACTCGTGGAGGGTCTCTGTGACGCCCTCCTCACCCGACTGCGTGGAGGCTTGCTCGACACAATTCCTCCACCGAAGTACATGACGGGCTGTCCGTCTCGGCGATCGTGACACGATGCCATCGGATCGAATATCCCACGTTCGGATGATTCTTCGAGACCGAAAGCCCTGTGCCCCAAAGACTGTTGTCGTTCGTTCGACTCAATGGCCGGCCCTGACTCCGACGGCTACACGTACATCTTCGGATGTACGGCGAGATACCCGCGTAGACCGATGTGCAGACGATTCTCCACTCGTACCGTCGGTAGGGTCATCGAAACTTCGAGCGCGGAGGAGCCGTCGTGCAGGTCGTAACATTTCTCTCTCAGCAACCGTCGACCACCGAGCAGGTGCTCGGTGTGGGATTGGGAACCTTGGGCCTGGTGATCGCTCTGGTACTGACATTCGGCGCGGTGTTCTTGTTCATCGCCGCGTTGGTCAGCATCATTCGTTCCCCCAACTACACCGTCGCCGGACGGGCAGTGTGGATCTTCGTCGTACTGGCGTTCCCCTTCCTCGGTCCCCTGGTCTGGTTCGTGTGGGGTCGCAAGTCGACGTTCGCCGTGGATGTATCCCACGGCCTCAGATGATGGACCCGATCGTGCGCGCAGCATCGGGAAATTCGCCCGGGTTGGGGCCGGCATAGTTGAGGCGAAGATATTTACCGGTGGGTTCGGCGGGGAAGTAGTCGTTTCCGGCTCCGACGATCACACCGGCGGATTTACATTGCTGCACAATTTGTTCCAGGTCGACGTCATCGTGCAGGCGCATCCACAGATTGAGACCGCCACGCGGTACGGCATCGAGATGACCACGGGGGGCGAACTCGATCAGGCTGTTTGCCAACAAGTCTCGGCGAGAAGCCAACTGCGTGCGCAGATGCCGTAGATGCGTACGCCATGCGGGTTGCGTCACCACGTCCAGCGCGACTGCCTGCAGGATCCCACTGACGTACATGGATTCGGCACCGGTGTCGGCAAGGATTCGCTCGTGTGCGGGGCCGCGAGCGATCAAGCCTGCCAATCGAACCGACGGCGACACCGTCTTGGTGAGCGATCGTAGGTAGACCACATGTCCGGCATCGTCACGCGCAGCCAACGGATTCGGCTCGGCGGTGATACCGAAATCATGAGCCGAGTCGTCCTCGATCAAGAACGCTCCATGTTTGCGAACGGTGTCGAGAACCTGCTCACCGAGGCTCGGCGACCAGTGGGCTCCGGTGGGGCTGGCAAACGTGGGTTGGGCGTAGAACGCCCGAGAACCGGTGCGCACGAACGCCTGCGCCAGTGCATCGGGGTCGGGGCCGTCTACGCCGCTGGGAACTGGTACGACGCGGACGCCCGCCTGGGTGGCGGCGAGAATCGCACCCCAATATGTCGGCGATTCCATCAGCAGCGGACGGCCTGCACCGACGAGCGCACGGAATGCGGTACTGAGGCCGGTCTGGCTACCGGGGATGATGACAACATCGCTGGCCGACGGCGGAGTAACGCCCACCGGCGTCGATGCCCCCAATTCCGCGGCGAACCATGCCCGCAATTCGGGCAGTCCGGCGGTCGGGGGCCGAGCTATCACTGCGTCGGTACGGGATGCGCGAGTGAATGCGGCGTGAACGAGTCTCTCCGGCAACAACTCCCGAGCCGGGTAGCCTGAATGCAGTGCAATCACATCGCTCGATGTGGACTGTAGCGCGGCCGGAAGTTGTAGTCGGTTGCCCGGCGCGCCCAGAGCCGCTGTCTGCCAGCCGTAGTCGTTGGGCCGAGCCGTACGTATGGCTCTGACAAAAGTGCCGACACCGGGACGGCTTTCGATGACGCCATGCGCGGTGAGGGTCCGTAGTGCCTTCTGCACCGTGACCGGGCTGGCCGAATGCTGGGTCACCAGGAAGCGGGTGGACGGAAGCTTCGCCTCGGGGGGCGCGGTCGCGATCCATTGCTTCAGTGCGGCCACGATCCGTGAACTGCTATCGTCAGACATGACACAGCATAGTAGCGCTACTCCTTCCGGGGTGAACCCGCTATCGCGCGCTGGAGTGTTGTGGGGCCTGGCGGGCGTCACGGCGTTCTCGTTCACCGTTCCGCTCACTCGTGTCGCCGTCACCGGAGGTCTGGTGCCGCTGTTCGTGGGCACCGGGCGTGCCGTGTTCGCAGCTGCATTGGCGGCGGTAGCGCTGGCGGCGACGAGACAACGGCTTCCCCAGGGTGGGCAGTGGGTTCGGCTGGCCGTGATCGCGGCCGGTGTCGTCGTCGGTTTTCCGGTTCTCACCTCGTACGCCCTCACCACGGCATCGGCCGGTCACAGCGCTGTCGTCATTGCCCTGCTCCCGGCCGCCACCGCTGTCGCCGCGGTCCTGCGAGAACGTCAACGTGTCCGGCCGATGTTCTGGCTCGTCGCAGCCATGGGCGCTGCCGTCGCGGTCGGTTTTGCGGCCGTTCAGGGTGGTCGGCTGACCGGTCTCGGGTGGTCGGACCTGTTGCTCATCGGGGCGGTGGTCGCAGCCGCGGTCGGGTACGCCGAGGGAGGCCTGCTGGCCCGCGAACTCGGGGCCTGGCAGACGGTCTCGTGGGCTCTGGTGGTCAGCATTCCGGTGACCGGCGCTCTGGCCGCCTGGTCTTGGTGGACGCAACCGTCGACAGCAGGTGCGCCCGTATGGGCATCGTTCGCCTACCTGGCGGTGGTGAGCATGTACCTCGGATTCTTCGCCTGGTACCGAGGCCTGGCCATTGGCCCCATGTCGAGCGTGAGCCAGATACAGCTGATTCAACCGGTGCTCACCATCTGTTGGGCCGCGGTCATCCTGCGCGAGGGGTTGACGTGGCCGGTGGTCGGGGGTGGAGCAGCAGTCATCACATGTGCAACAGTGGCGGTCCGAACCCGGATGTCGCCGTCCGTTCGACAGGAGGAATTTTCGTCATGACGCGATCGATCGATCAGGCACGCAAACTCGAGAATGTTCGCTACGACATCCGAGGCCGCATCCTGGACAAGACGGAGGAGCTCGAGGAGCAAGGGCACAAGATCCTGCGCCTCAACGTAGGCAACCCGGCCCCGTTCGGCTTCGAGGCACCCGACGAGATCATGATGGCGATCATCCGCAATCTGCCTACCGCGCAGGGGTATTCCGACTCGCGCGGTTTGTTCTCGGCACGCACCGCCGTGGTGCAGTACTACCAGACCAAGGGCTTGACGGACCTCGACGTCGGCGATGTCTACCTGGGCAACGGTGTCTCCGAGCTGATCACCATGACGATGCAGGCGCTGTGCAACCCGGAGGACGAGATCCTGATTCCCTCCCCCGACTACCCGCTGTGGACGGGCTCGGTGGCTCTCGCCGGGGGTACGCCCGTGCACTACCTGGCGGACGAGACGCAGGACTGGGCCCCGGACTTCGAGGATCTCGAAGCCAAGATCACGCCCCGCACCCGCGCGATCGTGGTGATCAATCCCAACAACCCGACAGGGGCTGTGTATTCACGCGAGGCACTGCAGCGATTCGTCGATCTTGCCCGTGAACACGATCTGATACTGCTCGCCGACGAGATCTACGAGAAGATCGTCTACGACGGTGCGGAGATGACGAACCTGGCGACTCTCGCGGGTAAAGACGTTCTGTGTCTGACCTATTCGGGCCTGTCCAAGGCGTACCGGGTGTGCGGCTTTCGGGCCGGGTGGCTCGCGATCACCGGTCCGCGTCGACGGGCGGCGAGTTTCATCGAGGGCATCACCCTGCTGTCCAACATGCGCATGTGCGCGAATGTGCCTGCACAACATGCAATACAGACCGCGCTCGGTGGACGGCAGTCGATCGAGGATCTACTGCTCCCGGCCGGACGACTGACAGCGCAACGTGACCTGGCCCATCGCATGCTCAATTCCATCGACGGAATCAGCTGCGTGCAAGCAGCGGGCGCGCTGTACATGTTCCCGAAACTCGACACCGAACGCTTCGGTATCGTCGACGACGAGAAGTTCGTACTCGACCTACTCGAGTCGGAGAAGATTCTCGTCAGTCACGGCCGAGCCTTCAATTGGGATGTGCCCGATCACTTCCGACTCGTCACGTTGCCCAACGTCGACGACCTCGCAACGGCGCTCGAGCGTCTCGGCAACTTCATGAGCTCGTACTCGCAGTGAGGTTCAGGTCGGGTCCGGCTCGAACAGATCCTCGATGGTGCAGCCGAAAACCGAGGCCAGCCGAAAAGCGACGGGCAGGCTCGGGTCGAATCGCTCCTTCTCGATCGAGATGATGGTCAGGCGGGTGACGTCGATGCGTTCGGCCAGTTCGTTCTGAGACCAGCCCATCTCGTTGCGACGCCGTCGAACATCGTTCTTCACTCGGACAGGGCCCGGTAGCGCGCGAAAGCGTACCGCGCAGTGAACGATGCGAAGGCAGCGAGCAACAGCCCGGTCAACAGCAGCGTGGCCGGCGGATCGACGCGGGCAATGGACACCACCGCGAGAGTGAGCCCCAGTACGGTCACCAGATCGGTGGCCGTACCGCTCGACGCAGCTGTTGTCCAATGGCTTTCGATGCTGTCGCCCGAGGTGTAGGTCTGGTCGGCGGTGGCCGGCGCGACGAACAGTATCCAGCCCAGCATCGCGCCGAAGGGCAGCGCTGCCACCCCGAACACCAGCGCGGAGATCCCGGGAGCGACGGGTGAGACCAGCCAGGCGAGCAGTGCTGTTGCCGTGGCCGTGGCCAGGCCGATACCGACCACCGACATCCATCTGAGTGTCATCGAACGCCCCTTCGTGGATAGTTCACTATACGTATAGGAAACCATACATCGACGTCCGATGTGTGGTCCAGGGCGAGGTTCTGGCGGTATGGTTCGAGCACGTGGATTGCCGGATTTCGGCGTCGTACTCAGCCCTAGGAGCCTGACCGTGCATTCGTCTTCACTCGGAGGTCACTGATGGCCGGCGGACTGGTAGCCCTGCTCGACGACGTGGCCGCGCTGGCACGGTTGGCCGCAGCGTCGATCGACGACGTGGGAGCCGCTACCGGCAAAGCGACGGCCAAGGCCGCCGGTGTCGTGATCGACGACGCGGCGGTGACCCCGCAGTATGTCCGCGGCCTCGCGGCCGAGCGAGAACTGCCGATCATCAAGCGCATCGCCGTCGGCTCGCTTCGCAACAAGCTGCTGATCATTCTGCCGATCGCCCTGCTGCTCAGTCAGTTCCTGCCGTGGCTGCTGACGCCGATCCTGATGTTGGGTGGCTGCTACCTCAGCTACGAGGCGGCGCACAAGATCTGGGGAGCACTGTTCGGCCACGGCGATCATCACGCCGACGCGGAGGACGAGCCGCGGGACGAGGACAGCGTGGTGTCCGGTGCCGTTCGCACCGACCTGAT
The DNA here is from genome assembly GCF_054960675.1 of Rhodococcus sp. PSi06. Taxonomy (NCBI): domain Bacteria; kingdom Bacillati; phylum Actinomycetota; class Actinomycetes; order Mycobacteriales; family Nocardiaceae; genus Rhodococcus; species Rhodococcus sp. PSi06. The sequence goes on along the minus strand of NZ_JBHNYO010000007.1, from coordinate 52,379 downwards.
CCTCTCGGCCGAGATCATGGTCATCGCCCTCGACACCATTGCGAGCGAGGGCTTCTGGAGTCGCCTGATCATTCTGGCGGTCGTGGCCGTGGTGATCACCTTCGTCGTCTACGGCGTGGTGGCACTGATCGTCAAGATGGACGATATCGGTCTGAAACTGGCGGAGGGCTCGTCCGGTTTCGTCGAGAAGTTCGGCCGCGGGCTGGTCAAGGGCATGCCGAAGGTGATGGCAGTGCTATCGGTCGTCGGCACCGCGGCAATGCTGTGGGTCGGCGGACACATTCTGCTGGTGGGCATCGACGAACTCGGTTTCCATCCCATCTACGAACTCGTGCACCACGGGGAGGATGCGGTGCGCGGGGTCGCCGGTATCGGCGGAGTGCTGGCATGGATCGTCAACACTCTCGCGTCGGCCGTCATCGGTGCGATCGTCGGTTTCGTCATCGTGGTTGCGCAGCTCGGAATCTCGAAGTTGCTGGCCAAGCGGTCCGTCGCGAAGTAGTGCCGGTACCGGCAACATTCGCCGTCGTTCATCCATCGTCCGAGCCGGCACTCGACATTCTGTATCGCTACAACGTCGATATCGTCGTACGCTTCTACGGCCGCGAGGCGTCGGAAGAGGAAGTGCGACAAGTCATGCTCGACGAGCCCAGTGACGACCTTGTCGGGGAATCGGGTCTGCTCGTCGTCGCGTATCTCGGCTCGGAACTAGTGGGTTGTGCAGGTGCACGTTTCGTGTCCGACGACGTCGCCGAGCTCACGCGGGTTTTCGTCGACGCCCGTGCCCGTGGGAACGGGGTGGGCGCGTCGATCGTGGAGTTCGTCGAGGGAGCAGTCCTGGACTCGCATCGAACGACGATACGACTGGATACCCGAGCCGATCTGATCGAGGCTCGCCGCTTGTATTCGCGGCTGGGCTACGTCGACGTCCCTGCCTTCAACGGCGAACCCTACGCCGAGGTGTGGCTCGAGAAGCATCTTTCCTGAACGACTTCCGTTATCGACGAGCCAGCTCCAGGACTCGTCGCTCGGACATGGAGACATCGGCGAGCGATGCCGTCAGCTCGTCCCACGCCTTCTGAACGCGCAGTTCGTCGCGCCGGAGACGCTTCTGCGCCGCAGCGAGCCTGCGCCGCTCGGCGAGAAGCACGTGCCGATCGCGATCCAGCTTTGTCATGAAGAGATATGTGTGCGGATCGAACGGATACATGCCAACTCCTATGGTGTGGTGGGGAATCCGTGCATCAGGACCATGACGTGTTCGCGTTCTTCCGAGGTCGCGTTCTCGCCGTGTCGACGCCACTTGTCGATCACCGCGCGCATCTCCGTGCCCATGGTCTTCGTCTCTTCCGCGGTGAGCCGCAGAACGTCGTCGCTACTGAATGCCGCCGCCACCCACTCCGGCCCCCAGGATTCCGAGGTTCGGTCGAAGTCGCGCAGCCGAGACCATTGATGCGCCAGCCAGGAATCCTTGGACGCCTTGGCAACCGACATCGATTCGGGCGAGTCCGAGAAGTCGTTCTCCGACCAGCTGAACCCACCTTCGTGGGCCTCGGCCCACCAGCGTTGACGTCTGTCCGATCCGTTCTCGACCTCCTTCACGAACCCGTGCTCGGCGAGCTTGCGGAGGTGGTAGCTCACCGATGCAGGTGACTCGTCCATCAGATCGCCTAGCTGGGTTGCCGTCATCGACTTGTTGGCTCGCAGTGCGTAGAGCAGGCGCAACCGGATGGGGTGCGTCAGTGCTTTGAGCTCGGACATGTCCGTCAGCTTGCGAGGTGTCCGGGGCGGTGGCGGTGGGCTCATGCACCAACCATAACCCGAAAGAAATATTTCGCAATAGTTCTTTCGGAACTAGCTGCTGTGCAGGGTGACGTCGTATCCGTCGGGGTCGCGCAACACGAAAGTTTTCCCGAACGGCCCGTCGAAGGGTGGAGTGACAATCGTGACTCCTGCGGCCGCGAGCGACTCGTGCAGAGCCGCGGCGTCGTTGCACGCGAGCCACAGTGCGACCCCGAGACCGGGCCGGCCACTGTCCAGATCGGTTCCGGCAGCTGGGCTTCGGACGGCGAACGGTATCGGCGACGTCGTGAACACCACCGCGCCGGGAGGTGCCTGGGGAGCGCGGACGAGGCCCAACTGCGATGCGTAGAAGTCTGCGCTGACGGTGAGGTCGCGTACTTGCAGGGAGAGGAAGCTCGGTCCGGAAACAGTCATGTCGGGTCCTTTCGATGGTTCGTCAAGTTCTTGACGAACGGAATCTATGTCAAGATGTTGACATGAGTCAAGTGGATGTCGATACCTCGATCGGTTACGCCCTCAAGCGAGCAACGTCTGCCCTGCGTGCGGCGATGGACGAATGCCTACGCGAGCTCGACATCACGGTCTCGCAGTATTCGAGCCTGGAACTGCTCGCGCACAGGCCCGGCCTGTCCAATGCCGAGCTCGCACGTGCTGTGTTCGTCAGCCGGCAGGCGACCCATCAGTTGTTGGCCGGTCTCACGCGCGAGGGTTTGGTGGAGATCGAGGGGGTCGGCCGAGATCAGCGACTGCACCTCACGTCGAAGGGCAGGGAGCGCTTGCGGCAGGCGTCGGCGGCAGTGGCTGCCGTGGAGCACACCATGATCGCCGCGCTCTCCGCACAGGAGCGAGAATCGCTGCACCGCAATCTCGTTGTGTGTTCGGAGTCGTTGGGCGAGCACCGGCAGTCGTGACTCACCGGATCGAGTCGAGAAACTCCAGCATCGCCGCGTCGAACTCTTTCGGCCGATCCAGGTTGGCGGCGTGACCGCAGTTCTGCAGGACTACCGAACGGCCGAGCGGATTGAGATCCACCGAATCCGAAGCGTGTGCAGCAGGCCAGAATTGGCTGTCGTGGCCGGCGATCATCAGGTACGGCTTGTCCACTGCCGCTATGGTTGCGCGCCAATCCTGCGCCGCGTGATCGATGAGCAGCGCCTTCATCGGAGCAGTATCGGGTGAGGCCATTTTCGGCATCGAGCGCAGTGCCACCACGAGTTTCAACAGCGATGGAATGGACTTCCATTGGGGGCGGCCATGGCCCGTATCGGGTATTCCGTTGTCGAAGAACGTCGTTCGATTCTCTTCGGTGAGCCCGTAGAAGCCGTTCGACCAGTCTGCGCTGTTCACCATCTTCGGCGTCTGATCCACCGAGACCACGGCGCGCACGCGGTCGGTGCCGAACTGCGAGACGTACGACCAGATGGTGTTGGCCCCCATGGATCCACCGATCAAGACGGCCTCGTCGACGTTCACCTCGGTGAGAAAGTTCGCGACGTCGCGCCCGTGCCTTGTCATGGATGCGCCGTGGGTCGGCGCTTGCGATGCCCCATGACCGCGTCGATCGAGAGCCAACACCCGGTACCCGGCCGCCACCAATGACTTCTGCTGCAGTGCCCACGTGGTGGCGGGAGCGCAGAAGCCGGCGATGAGAACCACGACGGGGCCGGTCCCCTCGTCGAGGTAGCTCAGAGTGACGGAGTCGTCGGTGACAACGGACGGCATGGCGGATCTTTCTGTCAGGCGAACTCAGCGTGCATTTCCCAGATCAGGACTTCGCTCACCGACGATGCTGTCACACGGTGGCCGCCGGTGGCCGTGAGTCGGACCACGTCCCCTTGGGCGAGGTTGCCGACATCCTCGAAGTCCGCGGAACCGTCGGCCATGAAGACATGACCGAACGGCGCGTCGGGAACGACGATCGATTGTCCCGGCGCGAGCCGCGCAACATGCAGTGCTGCATAACGGTTTCCGATGCGCACTCCGCTCTTGCCCGGCATACCGGAGGCCACGACGACGAGCTCACCGGATGACAATCGATCCTGCACGTCGAGCTCCTCGTAGGAGGGACTCGTTCCGTCGGTGTCCGGTGGAATCCACATCTGTACGACGCGTAACTTCTCCCGGCTGGTCAGACTCGACGCATTGCGTTCGGTGTGGCGGATGCCGGTACCGGCACTCATACGCTGAATCAATCCGGGACGAATCTGTCCGGTATTGCCCTGGGAATCGGTGTGCTCGAGCGTCCCTTCGAGGACCCACGTCAGAATCTCCATGTTCTGGTGCTGATGCGAGTCGAACCCCTCACCGGGAAATACCGTGTCCTCGTTGTGCACCATGAGCAGCCCATGGGCGTTGGCTGCGAGGTCGTAGTTGCCGGTGGCGGGAAAGGACTGTTTGGAGTCGAGCCACTCGTTCCACCAGTGATGTCGTTGTTCACCGGGTATGTGAGTGACGGTCACGACGCGTGGTTCCGCATCGCCGTGAACGTACGGGTGAGAGCCGCGAGATCCTTGGGGTCCACCAGATCGAACATATTCTCCCGCACCGACGCGACGTGTCCCGGGCTGGCGGCGGCGAGGGTGTTCATGCCGGCCTCGGTGAGCTCGGCGGACATCCCGCGCTTGTCGTCGTCGCACTTGACGCGGACCACCCACCCGTTGTCGACCAGTCGACTGATGGCCCTGGTGACGCCGCTGCGGGTGGTGGTGACGGCATCCGCCAGTTCGCTCATTCGTCGGCGACGGTCGGGCGCTTCCGACAGCACGACCAGCAGCTCGAAGTCGGTGAAGGAGATTCCGGAGTCGCGTGTGAGTTGATTGTCGAGGTCGCGAAACAGCAGCCGCGTTGCATCGAGGTACGCGCGCCACGCCTGTTGTTCGTCGGCATCGAGCCACCGTGTTGATCCCATGCCTCCATGCTAGTTGACAACGCAACTAACCGGTGTACTGTTCTTAGTAGTTGACGAAGCAACTACTTGACCGGAGGGTGGAGCGATGACCGAGACAGACCTACACACCACAGAGCGCGACCGCATTCGTGAGCAGTACATGAAGCCTGCAGGCGAGCGGCCCGCATCGTCGGCCCGCGGACTCCATCACACCGCTCTGGTCAGCAGCGACGTCGAGGCAACCGTGCGGTTCTACCAGGATCTGCTCGAGTTCCCGCTCACCGAGCTCATCGAGAATCGGGACTATCCGGGCTCCTCGCACTTCTTCTTCGACATCGGCAACAGCAACCTGCTGGCTTTCTTCGACTTCCCGGGCCTCGACGTCGGCCCTTACGCGGAGGTACTCGGCGGGCTGCACCACGTGGCCATCAGTGTCGAGCCCACACGCTGGGAGCACCTGCGTACCAAGCTGATCGACGCCGGAATCGAATTGATCGAGCACAGCGAGGTCTCGCTCTACTTTCGCGACCCCGACGGCGCGCGGCTCGAGCTCATCGCCGACCCGCTCGGTGAGATGTACGGCTCACACGTTCTCTGAGAACCCACCTACTTGCGAGATTCGAGGCAATGACATGACCTCTGCAGCAACCACACTCGACATCCGCCGGGCCGACGATCGATTCAAGACCAAGATCGGCTGGCTGGACTCCAAGCATTCCTTCTCGTTCGGTAACCACTTCGATCGCGGTAACACCCACCACGGCGTCCTCATGGTCAACAACGACGACATCGTCACCCCAGGAATGGGATTCGATACCCACCCGCACCGCGACATGGAGATCATCACCTGGGTTCTGCAGGGATCGCTGGTGCACCAGGACTCGATGGGCCACTCCGGCGTCATCTACCCCGGTCTGGCACAGCGGATGAGTGCGGGCACCGGAATTCTGCACTCCGAGAAGAACGATTCGTGGCGACTCGGCGATACCGCCGGCTCGTATTCCGGCAAGCACGGTGATCCGGTTCGCTTCGTTCAGATGTGGGTCGTGCCGGACGAGCAGGGCATCACCCCGGGCTACGAGCAGCTCGAGATCGACAACGAATTGCTCAGCGGCGGTTTGGTTCCCGTCGCCTCGGGCATGCCCGATCATGCCGATCACGCCGCCATTCGCATCAAGAACAAGTACGCCGCCATGCACGTGGCACGCCTACAGCCCGGGCAGGCTCCGGTGGAGATTCCCGACGCGCCGTTCGTGCACATCTTCGTCGCCGAGGGTGAGGCGATGCTCGAGGGCGTCGGACTGCTCGCCCAGGGTGACGCCGTGCGCGTCAGCGGCGGCGGCGGTCAGAAGCTGAGCTCCGCCGACGGCGCCGAAGTGATCGTCTGGGAGATGCACGCCGCGATCGCCGGCTAGTCGGTCTCCCGGTGTGGCCGGAACGAGTACTCCTCGTGATCGAGTTCGTGTTCGAGGCTGCGCATGCTGGTGTCCGGTAGCCGTCCGGCGTCGCGCCAGCACAGCAACTCTTCTCGCTCCACATCGAGTATTCGACGGCGCGTGCTCATCGCGGCAATCTGTTCCGGGGAGATGACTGCGTCGCCGACATCCGTCTCGTCGAGATGATCGAGTCGGCGGTGATATCTGTCGATGCGATGCTCGAGCTCGCGCCGCATAATTTCTCGGCCGTCGTCGTCGAGGTTCTCCTCGTCGGCGATGCGATCGAGCTGCGAGAGTGCAGCTTTGGTCGAGCCCTCACGCGCTTCGTTTCGCAGCCGTGCCTCGGCTGCGGGGTCCGCGCGGACATTCAGCCTTCGCACCAGCGGGGCGAACGTCAAGCCCTGCCCGATGACCGTCACCAGTACAACGAGAAATGCACAGAACAGCAACAGGTCTCGGCTCTCGAGCGGTTCACCGGAGTCGATCGTCAGGGGCAGGGTGAACACGGCCGCGACGGTGATGACGCCGCGAGTGCCGGCCCAGCTCATCACCACTGCCTCCCGGACGGGCAGCCCCGTGGTGAGCAGCCACAGTGGCCGCAGCAGGAGCACGCCGGCGAGGGTGACCGTGACCGCGAGAGCGATGGTCGTTCCCGAGTAGGCCGACAGGCCGCCCACCACGGTGGGCAGCTGTTCGCCGATCAGGAGGAAGACGAAGCCCTCGAGGAGCAGATCTATCAGCCGCCACACCGCGCTGGTCTGAAGGCGGCTGGCACCGGAGATGGCGTGGCGAGTGTGGTGCCCGATCGTCAACGCCGCGACGACCACGGCAAGTACTCCCGATGCATGAACCTCTTCCGCCGCCAGATAGGCAACGAACGGTGTCGCGAGAGACACGATGTTGAGCAGCAGAGAATCGTGAACGTAGCGCTGCACCAGCCGGATCAGTAGCGCGATCACCAAACCGACGACGATGCCGCCGACCGCCGCCAAGACGAACAAGCCGCCTGCGTCCACGAGCGTCATGTCCTGGCTGGAGATCGCGGCGATAGCCACGGTCAGCATCGTCAGCGCGGTCGCATCGTTCAGCAGCCCCTCCCCTTCGATGAGCGTCACCAGCCTGGGCGGAATGCCGGCGCGTCGACCGACTGCAAGGGCGGCCACCGGGTCCGGCGGTGCCACGGCGGCACCGAGCGCCATTCCGGCGGCCAGCGTGATTCCGGGAACGAGCAACCACAGGCCCACGCCCACGAGGGCGGCGGTCGCAACCACGAGGGCGACCGACAGACTCAAGATCGTCCACACGTTGCGGCGGATGGCGATCAGGGACGAGTTGAGGGCAGCGCTGTAGAGCAGTGGTGGGATCACCAGGGTGAGCACCACTTCGGGGTCGAGAACGATGTCCGGCAACGCCGATGCCGACACTGCCAATCCCGCCAGGGTCAACAGCGCCGCAGACGGCAACGTGGTCTTCTTCGAGATCACCTGCGCTGCGACGATCAGACCGGTTGCAGCCAGAACCAGGCCCAGAGTTTCTATCACCCGGATGTATTCCACCAGGTCAGAGGTTCAAACTATCTTTTCAGTCCGAACATCTTCGCAATCGTCTTCTCCATGAATGTGGCCGGCAACAACCGACGCGCCAGAAACACGACCGGTGCGTTGCTGCCCCTGGCGTACAAGGGTTTCGGCTTGTCGGCCTCGATGGCCTTCAGTACTACCTCGGCGACGTCCTCGGCCGAGATGCCGCTGCCCTCTTTGCGATCCAGGGCCGAAATCGCCGTATGGAAATCGTCTCGGTGGACCGAATCCGCAGCGATGTACTTGGTGCGGCGTTCGCTGATTCCGGTGTTGATCGATCCCGGTTCCACGGTTGTCATCCACACGCCGTAAGGAGAGAGTTCCAGACGCGCCGCGTCGGAGAAGCCCTTGATCGCCGCTTTCGTCGACGCGTAGGACGAGCGATAGGCAAGGGGAAAGCTGGCCAGCATCGAGCCGACCATCACGATGCGGCCGTATCCGCGCTCGCGCATACCGGGAATGACGTTCTGCGAGAGAGTCACTGCGCCGAACACGTTCAATTGGAAGAGTCGTTCGATGGCATCGGTCGGTAGTTCCTCGAAAGGCCCGGACTGGCTCTCCCCGGCGTTGTTGACGAGGATGTCGACGGTTCCGAGATCGGCCGCGAACGCGGTGATCGACGCGGAATCGGTGAGATCGAGAGCGCGGTACTCGACGCCTGCCGCCCTCTGGGCGTCGGTCATGGAATCCGGATTTCGAGACGTGCCGATGACCCGGTATCCGCGAGCGATCAGGGCCGACGCGACGGCCTTTCCAATACCCGACGAAGCTCCGGTGACCACTGCGGTGCGATTCATGCCCGAATGGTACCGGTGGGGCCGACGGATAGCGGATGACGAATCCGCCCATACCGATTAGTCTGTTACCTGTGCATACGAACTCCGCTGCCCTGCTGCTCGAGCACCTGTGCATGGCCTTCGGCCCGAAACCTGCGGTCGACGACCTGTCGCTGACCGTCCCGCCCGGCTCGATGTTCGGGCTGGTGGGACCCAACGGTGCCGGCAAGACGACATCGCTGTCCATGGCCGTGGGACTGCTCAGACCGCAGTACGGGCGGAGTCTGGTGTTCGGCCGGGACGTCTGGGCCGACCCGATTGCGGCCAAGGAACTGCTCGGAGTGCTGCCCGACGGACTGACATTGCCCTCCCAGTTCACCGGTCGCGAGCTTCTGACCTATATCGGTCGACTGCGCGCGATGCCGGAGGACGTCATTGCGCAGCGTCGAGACGAGTTGCTGGACGCCTTGGACCTGACCGACGCCGGAGGTACCGTCATCGCCGACTATTCCGCCGGAATGACGAAGAAGATCGGGCTGGCCTCGGCGTTGCTGCACGGCCCCCGGTTGCTGGTGCTGGACGAGCCCTTCGAGGCTGTCGACCCCATCTCCTCCACCACGATTCGTACCATCCTCGTGCAGTTCGTCCGCTCGGGCGGGTCGGTGATTCTGTCGAGCCACGTCATGGCGCTCGTCGAGCAACTGTGCACGCACGTCGGCGTCATCACCGGTGGACGAGTGGTGGCGGCGGGAACCGTCGACGAGGTCCGCGGCGGCGGCACACTGGACGATGCCTTCGTTCGCCTCGTCGGCACCCGCGATCAGAATCCGGACGGCCTGTCCTGGATGCGCTCGTGATGTCGGTCGGCCGGACCGTCCTGCAGATGCGAATCACGCTCTATCGCAGGCAGTTCAAGGGCGGGCAAGCGGTGATCAAGTCCGTGTTCGGACTGCTGGGGCTGGCCTTCGCCGTTCTCGTTTGCGTGATGTCGGCGCGAACGGGGGCCTCGCAGGTCTTGGTGGGCGGGACCGCAAGCCTCGCGCTGACCCTGACCGGCCTGGGTTGGGTGCTTTTTCCAGTGCTGTCGGGCATTTCCGACGACAACATCCAGCCCCGTCATTTTCAGCTGCTGTCCGTCGACCCCGCTCGACTGGCCCGTGCGCTACTGACCACGTCGGTGGTCGGCATCGTGGTTCCCCTGACGATCGTCGTCACCGCGTCCATTCCTATCTACGCTGTGTCTCGCTCGGTCGCAGCACTGCCGTTGGCTCTGGTGGCCTGGCCCGCAACGGTGGTGTTCTTCGTGACGCTGTCGAGGGTGGTGACGCTGGCGATGTCGCAGTTGCTCAAGAGTCGACGCAGTCGCGAGTTCGCACTGTTGGCGTTCGGAGCGATCTTCGGAGGCCTGTACTTCCTGCAGTTCCCTATCACCCAGAACCTCGATCGAGTGCTGTCGGGTGAGGTGACATGGCCGCTCACGCTGGCACATTCGATCCCGTTCAGCTGGGGTATCACCAGCGTCGACGCTGTGCTGGAGGGCAATTGGCTGTTGGCGGTCGGCGCACTCGTGGGCTTGGTGCTGGTCGACGTCGCCTTGGTGTGGGCGTGGCAACGGCTGGTGCTTCGGCACTTCGATGGCCGGATCTCCACGTCGTCGGGTTCATCGCGTAAGCAGACGATCTCCGATGGCCGCGACGACGCGACAGGGTGGCGGGCAACGAGGGTGGGTGCGGTGGTCGTGCGAGAGCTGTCCCTCTGGCGCGGCGACATGCGTCGCCGAAGTCAGCTGCTGTCGGTGCTGATCTTCGCGGTGTTGGCCGGGATCGGGCCGTTGGTGACCGACTCGATTCCGTTCAGTGCCGCCTGGGGTGCGTGGATCGTGATCTTCATGGCGATGGGCGCGGGATCGAACTTCTACGGTCTCGACGGTAGTTCGATGTGGCACCTGGTGATGATTCCGCAGGCCCTCCCCGACGACATCCGTGGTCGGCAGATCGCCTGGTTGCTCGTTGCGACCCCGTTCGCGGTGGTGCCGGTGCTCGTGGTTCGAGTATTCGGCGACCTCGGGCTCGAACGCGTGGAAGTTCCCATCGCCGTGACTGTTTCGATGCTGGGAGTGGGTGCAGGGCTGACCGCGGTCAATTCCGTTCGTGGCGCATACCCGGTGCCCGAACCTACGAAGTCGTTTTCGATGAACACACGAGGATCGTTCACCGGCAATGCATTCGGATTCCTCGTACTCGGGATAGTGGTTCTGGCGGTGTCGGTCGTGCCTGCGTTGCTGCTCGCGCTCCTCCTACCCGGAGCCTGGGCGTACCTGTCGATTCCAGTGGCCGTGGTGATCGGATTGATCGGAATGTGGTGGGGCGCGCGGATGGCTGTCACCGCGCTGGTTCGTGACTCCGACCGAATTCTGAATTCGGTGCTCTCACGGTAGAGCGCGAAGTCCGGTCGACATCTCGAACAGTGCGACGCTGAACCACGAACTGCCGTCCGCGAAATCGTGCCTACCGACGTAACGGAACCCGTGCCGCAGGTAGTAGCTGCGCAGGTCCGTGTTGGTCTCGGCGCAGTCAAGTCGGAGCAGCGCTCGCCCTTCCTGCCGGGTCCGCTGCAGTGCCCACTCGAGCAACGATGCACCCAGTCCTGTACCTGATTCACTTCTGTCGATCACCAACCCGTGTACGTAACCAGCACACGCATCCGGTTCGGGCCAGATACTCGGATCTGCCCAGATCAATCGAAACGCCCCGACGATCGGTCCGCCGGGGCTGCGTCGAGCTACGTAGAACTCCCCCGCGGCTACCTGCGCAACAACGGTCGACAGAGGTACCTCGCGCGGTGTCCATTGATCGATTCGACGTGCCGCCAACCAGTCCTCGGCGGCGTGCCTGAGGCCGAGTATCGTTGCGGCGTCGGCGGTCGATGCGAGTTCTACGGTGAGCACGGCTCCATCGTAGAAGAGGTGGTTGCTGTGGTGAACGTACTTGTGGTCGAAAGTGATTCGGATCGAATGTCGTTTCCCTCCCTCGATGGGGTTCTGTTCCGGAGCTGCTCCATCGCTGAGGTGGCCGATGTCGTGGAGTGGGCGGAGGTGCTGCTGTTTCGCACGTTCGAGGCCGTCGATCTGCAAGCCGTATGGCCGAATGCTGTGAACCTGAGGTGGATCCACGCGTCGAGTGCGGGAGTGGATCGACTGTTGGATCCTGGTCTTCGGGCGGGATCGTGGGTGCTGACCAACTCGGGAGGCGTCCTCGATCGCGCGATAGCCGAATACGTCGCAGCAGGAATTTTGGCGTCTGTGAAGAACTTTCCCCAGGCACTTCGCCGTCAACGTGAACGAGTCTGGGAGCACCGAGTCGGCAGCGGAGTCCACGGTAAGAGTGCCCTCGTCGTCGGACCGGGCTCGATCGGACGTGACATCGGCCGAGTACTCGGTGCACTCGGTATGCGCGTCGACGCGGCCGGGACATCGGAACGTCCGGGTGATGCGGAATTCACCCGCATCCGACGTGCACGTGAACTGCCGTCGTACGCAGGTGAGTACGACGTCATCGTGCTCGCTACCCCGTTGACCGACGGCACTCGCGGGTTGGTCGATGCCGAGGTCCTCACAGCGATGCGCCCCGACGCGGGTCTGGTCAACATCTCCCGCGGTCCGGTGGTCGACGAGCACGCCCTGTGTGTGGCTTTGGCTTCTCGGGCGATCGGCTGGGCCGTGCTGGATGTATTCGAGATCGAGCCGCTGCCGGCGTCGAGCCCGCTGTGGGACCTGGACAACGTGATCCTGACCGCGCATCAGTCAGGCGACACGGATGACTTCGCCAAGCGGTTGTGGCGATTGTTCGAGCAGAATCTCGAGCGATACATGATCGGTTCGCCGCTGCTCAACGTGGTGAACAAGCAGGCGGGTTATGTCGAGCGGTAACGCGAACGGCCAAAGTGTGTGTAACACTGCGTAGCGTGTACTAGGGTGCACGAGTGCGTGTAATCAATCATTCGGCTCTCGCGTCGACCAGTCGCGAGGCAGCGTTCGCCTACCTCGACGATTTCCGTAATGTGCCGCAGTGGATGTTCGGCATCACGCGGTTCGAGCCGACCAGCGCCATCACGTCCGGTCTCGGTGCCACGTACGACGCGACGATGCAGATCGGGCCCAAATCGCTGAAGTCCGTTGTGCACGTCACCGAATGGGTCCACAACGAGCGACTCACGCTCGAGTCGGTCGAGGGGCTCTCGAACTCGTCGACCTGGTCGTTCGAGGATGCCGGTGACGGTCGAACTCGACTGGTGGTCGTCTTCCGATACAGCCTGCCCGGTGGTATCGCCGGCAAGGTGCTCGGAGCAGTGGTGGAACCCGTTGTAGGACAGGCGATCAAGCACACCGAATCGACCCTGCGCGGTCGGTTGGAAGCGGCCGCTCGGTAAACCTGCATGTCCTCGGCGGACAAACGTCGAGGTCGGTACTCTGGCTAACATGCCAGAGCATGCGCAACCAGAACGTGGATTGACATTCGGTCGAGTCGCGGAGAAGTACGATCGCGCCCGACCCGGCTACCCCGCCGAGTTGTACGCGGACATCGTGACCGGAGGCAGGCTACGGGTACTCGAGGCCGGGGCCGGTACCGGTAAGGCCACTGTGGCACTGGCCGAACTGGGGGCATCCGTGGTTGCAGTGGAACCGGATTCGGGAATGGCAGAGGTCGTACGGCGTCGCACCGAGAACCTCGACGTCGAGGTGCAGGTCTGTCGTTTCGAGGACTGCGAAGTGGAGCCCGCGTCGTTCGATGTCGTCGTCGCCGCGCAGTCCTGGCATTGGGTGGACCGCGAGCTAGGAGCGGCGGTGGCGGCCCGCGCGTTGGTCCCGGGCGGATCTCTTCGGCTGTGGTGGAACATGCCGGACAACCTCGACGGTCCGACGTGGGACGCCGTCAGGGCTGCTTACGACGCGACCGAACCCGACGCGTCACCGTTGCTGGCTCGTTCTCTCGGTGCACAAGCGGAATCCGAACTGCCTCGCGCCGACGGCTTCGGTCCCTGGTCGTCCTCGACGTACGAGTGGGTCCAGCGCTATACTGCGGACGAGTTCTGCGCGATGGCTGCGACGTACTCCAGCCATCTGATACTCGACGACGTGCGACGCGACGAAGTGCTGAGCTCGGTGCACGCGGCGATAACCGAATACGGACACGTCGACTATCACTACGTCACTCAGATGGTGACAGCGCAGGTGCAGTGATCATGGTCGGAGACCGTGTTCAAGCTATGGCGCGCAATCAATTCGGGTCGACGGCGGTGGTCGACTCCGTCCGGACGCTGTCGGGTGGGGCGTACAACTCGACCTACGAGGTGCACCTTGCCGGGCGGCCTTCGGTAGTTCTGCGTATCGCGCCGAAACCGCAGCATCAGTATCGGAGCGAAACCGAGATGATGCGCAACGAGGCCGCGACGACTCCGCACCTGGCACCCATTGCCCATCTGTTGCCGAGGATTCTCGGTGTCGACTGGTCGCACGACATCGTCGATCGAGATTACATGTGGCAGAACAAGATCGCCGGTATACCTGCCTCCCGGGCATTCGCTGCTCACAGTCGAGAAGCGATGGTTCCTCTGTTTGCCGAGATCGGAACGGTCACGGCTGCAGTACATTCGGTGGTCGGTCCCCATTTCGGAACCGTTCGCGGCCCGCACTTCTCCACGTGGAGCGACGCGGTGACGCACCGATTGACCGAGATTGTCCGGGACACCCGAGATGCGGGACTCGACACGCGCGCCGCCGAGGAAGCATGCGCGTCGGCGCAACAGGCGAGCGACGCTCTCGACCGAGTCACCGAACCGCGCCTGCTGCACGGTGACCTGTTCATCCCCAACCTCGTTCTCGACGAGGAGTCACTGCGGATCGTCGGAGTGCTCGATCACGATCGCGCATTCTGGGGAGATCCGGCCGCCGACTGGGGCATTCACGCGATGGCAGGTAGAACCGAGGCCGAACGTCGAGCATTCGACGACGGCTACGGCGCTCGAGTAGGCGACGAGACCGTCGCGCACATCTACCGAGCGCTACACGCCGGGGCGATCACGCTCGAACGCCACCGCCTGGGGCGTGGCCGACAGGGCTAGGAGATCAGGAACGGAAGACGATGCGGGTAACCCACTTGGTGTTGTGCACCCCTGGCAGCGCAGGGACGATCACTCGCGCCGGAAAGCCGTGATCGAGCGATAGATCGACGCCGTTGACGCGCAAGGCCAACAGTGAATCCGGGTGTGTCGCTTGATTTCCCTGCAGTACTGCGCGAGTGAAGGCCCCGTTCTCTTCGAGCGAGGTGACCTCGGCCGAACGGGGAGTGGGAACCCCGGCCAGGGAAGCGAGCTCGGCCAACGGAACGCCGGTCCAGGTCTGAGTGGTCGACCATCCCTCGACGCACGCGATCGGTAGTGCGGCAGTGCGCTGCGGCATCGACAGCAGCCTTCCACGGGACAGCACAACCGGAACGGCGTCGTCGGAAGCGCTGCTGATCGTCAACTGCCAGTCGGCTCCGGTCTGTGCCTCGGTGATTCCCGCCGCCTCGGCGGTTCGATTGATCTGAAAGTCGTTGGGGCCGTCGCCGTAGGAGCGTCCGCGCGGCAGCAGAATCGCGGCCTTGCGGAGCACGCCTCCGACCGTCTGGCCGATTGTCAGTACAGCGACGAAACCCATTCCTGCTGCGACCAATCCGATTGCGCCGCGCCTGGTCATGGTCGATGCAGGGGCTCGGTCGGGAGCCTCGTTGCGCGCGCGCAGCACGTCCATCAACGACTCCGACCGCAGGGTTCGCCACATCAACGGAACCTTGAGGCCGAGGTGGACGAGGAACCCGGCGATGAAGACCCAGGCACCGAAGTAGTGGGCGGCGTAGAAGTCGAAGCCGAACACGTAGTCGTACTGGATGTTGAGAACACCGGTGACGATCTCGAACAACAGACCGCCGACGAGCGCCAGCAGAGACAGTCGTTCGAGTGCATGCGCCGGCGACCGAACCGGCGGCATTTCGACGAGCTTGGGCATCACCGACCACAGTTTCGCGATCACGAGCGGCACGATGATCAGACCCAACCCGACGTGTAGGCCTTGCGTGAGCTGGTACAGCCAGGCCGGATCGGTGGGCCAGTCGAAGAACGGCAACCGCAGCCAGCCGACGGCTCCTGGCCGGGCCTGGCCGAACTGGGGGCCATAGGCAATGTACGAGAGAAGGCCGGTCACGATGACGATCGGTAGGGCAACGAGCAGCACTGCGCCGAACAGTGACGTCAACCACGTGCCGCGCAGTGGACTGCGAAAGCGCGCGAGCGGGTTACGGTCGTCGGCCATGTAGGGCATTCGCTGCCCCTCCGATGTCGGATGTGTCGGGGTCAGCTCCCGGGCATCACGCATCGCCTCGTAGAACGCGCGGGTGTCGGCGCTGGTGGACACTTTGGGACGGGTAGCGGCCCATCGGTGGAAGAGCTCGTCGTACCGATCTCCCAGCGCCGACGGCAGAGCTGGGTACTGGGCCGCGATCTCGGCTGCCCGCTTGCGCAGGAGGGCAGTTCGAGCGGTGTCGATGGTGGCCGGATCGAACCCCGGGGGCAGCGGGTCACCTGCCACGAGCGCCCGGATGAGCTCTTTCTGGCGGCGGGCCAGCTCCTCGCTCACACCGCCGGGCCCAGCACGCGCTCCGGGGTGATTCGTGTCAGTCCTGCCGAATCGGCGATCGCGTCGAGTTCGTCCAGTAACTCGACCTCGGGTGGGTAGTGTCCGTCACGCTCGAGCGTGAGTGGGGCGCGGTGCCCGGCTGCGGTGAACGTTCGCAGTAGCTCGAGCACCTCCTCGGGAACCGCCGCGGTGTGCGAGTCATGGTAGACGCCCTCGATAACTGTGCCTCCCGCAATGTGGCAGTAGGCAATTCGGTCCAGAGGCAGCCGGGAAAGTTCGGTCCAGGGGTCACGGCCTCGGTTGCGTGCGTTGGCGTAGACATTGGCGATGTCCAAGACCAGGCGGACTCCGGTGCGTTCGACGAGTTCGGCGAGAAACTCGCTTTCGGTCAGCTCGTCCTCCGGCCAATCGAAGAGGGCCGCAATGTTTTCCACCGCCAGCGGAACGGTCAACCCGTCCTGTGTCCGCGCGATGTTGCCGATCAGCACCGTCAAGGCGTCGCGGGTCCGCGGCATCGGAAGCAGATGCCCGGCCTCGATTCCGTCGGCTCGAACGAAGGCGATGTGTTCGCTCACGATCGGGGACCCGAGCAGCGAGGCCACCCGCTGCAGATTTGCTATTCGATTGTGCTCCACCGGCTCGGCACCGCCCAGCGACAAACCGATTCCATGGGTGATGACAGGGACGCCCAACGCGGTGAGGCGCTCCGGGACGTGGTCTCCGATCGACTCGGCAATCACCTCGCAGAACGCAAGCCCCGTCAATTTCGAGATAATTCCCGAAACCTCGGAGCGCCAACCGATTCCGAGCCCGACCGGCACGGTCTCGGTACTCATCCGCCGCACCCGCCGCCGCCACAGCCGCCGCCTCCGCAACTACTGCCGCCGCCGTCGCCCCCGCTGCTACCACTTTCGCCGCCGAAGCCGAACGATGCCGCACCGCCGGCATGTGCGGTGCCGTAGCTGAGCGCGCCGGCCATGGCTGGATCGAGCACCATCAGTGCTCCTGCTCCGAAAAGAGCAGCCGACATGCCCGCACGCGACGGCCCGTATGCGGTGAACGACGGTCGCGAGCGCGGAGAGAGGTAGTCGTTCTCGACGCGTAGTCGGCGGAGCTCCGAATCCCCGAGGGCGGTACGCCGTGGTCTGCGGACGGCAACGGGGAGCAGCGCGAGCAGCACGAGAACGATTCCGACGAGGAACCACACCGGCTTATTGTGTGCACTGCCAACGACGATACGAACGATGCCGACACCGGCGACGAACAGGATGGGGAACGCTCGCGCAAGCATCGGACGCTCTGCCGAGCCATGCATCAAGCCTTCGTCGACGAGCGCACTGCGCAGCTGCGCGCACGACCCGGACATGTTCGTCACCAACCGGGATCGAACCAGAGGTGCCTTCCCGCTTCCGAGGCGTTCGAGGACGGTTCGGGTGAACCAGTCCAGATGCGTCCGCTCGGTGGCGGTCAGTGAGCGCCGCACTCTGCCCCTCGAGTCGATCACGTCCGCACCGCGCAGAATGGCCAGTGACGCCATCACCGCCTGGGTGTCGTTGGTCAGTGCCCCGACCTCGGGCGGCGTGAGCACCCGTCCGGTCGGAGAGGCGGGAACGGACCGGTGTGCGGCGATCCAGTTGCCGGCCACCGTGAGAACCACTGCGAGGAACGCGGCCAGCAGATACCACCGCAGGAACTCTGCGCTGGGAATGCCCCAGGTGTCGGTACTGTCCACGGCTGCACCACCCTTCGGTCGGATCCAGCATCTGGTGTCAGTATCGGGCCCCGCGGCGAGAAAGCAAGAGAAAAAACGTCCCCGCGGGGACGGGTCGGTCCACGGAAAGTGTTTCTGTCGGTACCCTGTCGTACCTTCATCGAACATGCATTCGATGAATGGGGGCGTTCATGATCGACATGTCCGAGCAGGCATCCGAGGCGGGGCGGATCGAGACGAAGGAAATCGAGACCGAAATCTGCGCTTTGGCAGGTCAGATCGCGGCAGCATCGGCTCAGTATCTGATCTTGGTGGGTGAGTTCGACGCAAGGTGCGGCTGGGCGGGATGGGAGGTCAGGTCGTGTGCGCATTGGTTGTCCTGGCGCGCTGGAGTCGATCTGCACACCGCTCGTGAGCAGGTACGGGTGGCCAAAGCGATGCGAGATTTGCCGTTGATCACCTCGGCTTATCTGAGCGGAACCGTCTCCTACTCGAAGGTGCGGGCGATGACGCGGGTGGCCACGGCCGAGAACGAGGCGTCGTTGCTGCAGAAAGCGCTCGATGCCCCCGCCGCGCACATCGAACGGCTCTGCCGTGGTCTGAAGAAAGCGATGCGCCCGACCAGGGGCAACGGTGTCGCCATGGATCCGTCCGTGGGGCGGTGGCGCTGGGACGAGGACGACGGGTCGCTGGTACTCACGGCGCGGTTCCGTCCGGAGGACGGCAAACGGCTTCTGGCCGCGTTGACCAGGGCCGAATACGAGCGGACCCGAACCGAAGACGAAGCGGACGCCGATCGGGCCGCCCCTGCGCCTCCCAATCCGGTCCCGGCAATGATCGCGATGGCGGAGATGGTGTGCGATGCGCTGGACTCGCCGGTTGTTTCGCCTGCCGCGGAGGTGCTGGTGCACATCGGCGGCATCGACGAAGCAGGTCATGATCATGCCCATTTCGACGACGGCCCAGGGCTGGACGACGAGACTTTGGCTCAGGTGCTGTGCTCTGCCGTCATGCGGACGATCGGGCACGGCCGCCTGGGCAAAACCGTGCGGTGGAGTCCGACTGCCAAAGTTCCGAGCCGAAGTCAGTTGCGCCAGTTGATTATTCGAGACCGCTGCTGCACGGCTCCCGGTTGCGGGCGCACTCGATTTCTGCATGCTCATCACGTCACCTACCGCTCACGGGGAGGCGCGACGTCACTGGACAACCTGGTCTTGCTGTGCGGCGAACATCATCGCGCACTGCACGACGGCTACTTCTTCGTAGATGCCCTGGGGGATCAACGTTTCTCGTTTCATCACCCTTCGGGAATCGCGATGATTCACGCGCCGGCGATGTCCGGTGACGCCGACGAACTTCGACGACGGTACGGCGATATCGCACCCGACGCCATCGATCCGAACTGGGGCGGAGAAGGCCTCGACCTGAGCTACGCGACCGATGTTCTGATCACCAACTGGCAGCAGGCTGCATGAAATGGGGCGATACAGGGCAAGTTAGTGTGACGGAGAGACTCGGACAAGAAGCGGTGGGATATGAGCGTCGACAGATCGATGGAGGACGAACAGTCCTGGCCGATGGAACGGTGGCCCAGCTGCGACGACGCGACCAGGCCCGAGGACGATCCGTTCTACGCCGCGCCCGAGGGATACGAAGCGGCTCTGCCCGGCACGGTTCTCAAGGTACGACCGGTCGAGGTGGCGATGTTCGGACGCGTGCACCAGCACGTCGATGCCTGGCAACTGCTCTACCGCACCGCTGATCTGGGCGGTCTACCGCAGGCCAGCGTCACGACGGTGCTGCGCCCGCAGAACGCCGAACCGGTACTGCTGTCGTATCAGTGCGCCATCGACGGGGTCGCGTCCTCGTGCTTTCCGTCGTACGCGCTCCGTCGTGGCTCGAAGGCTTTCGGCGCTGTTCCGCAGTTCGAGTTCCTGCTGGTACTCCACGCTCTGCGTCGCGGGTGGACCATCTCGATCCCGGACCACGAGGGCCCCGACGGTCACTGGGGTTCGCCGCAGGAACCTGGATTCTGCACGCTCGACGCCATCCGCGCGTCGCTCTCGTTCGAGCCGCTCGAGTTGAACAGCAGTACGCCGGTCGCGCTGTGGGGCTATTCCGGCGGTGGGCTGGCGACGTCCTGGACGGCGGAGATGTCTCCGGAGTACGCGCCGGAAATCGAACTGGTCGGTGCGGTACTCGGATCTCCCGTTGGGGATCCTGGCTCGGCGTTCACCAGACTCAATGCGACACTGCACGCAGCGTTGCCGACGTTGGTGGTGGCGGGGCTGCGACGGACCTACCCCGAGCTGGACCGGATCATCCGCCAGTATGTGAACGAAGACGGATTGCGCATTCTCGACTCCGTCGAGTCGATGACGACCGTCCGCGCGGTCACCAAACTTGCTCGGCACGATCTGGACCACTACATCGACATTCCGTTGGCCGATCTGTTGGCGCTTCCCGAGCTCGTGCAGGTGTTCGTGGACATCCAACCCGGCCGGACCGCTCCGACAGCCCCGCTGTTGGTGATCCAGGCAGTGCACGACCAGATCATTGCGATCGACGACGTGGACGGGCAGGTCGATCGGTACAACGAGGCGGGCGCTCGGGTGACGTACCTACGAGATCGGCTGAGCGATCACTTGTCGCTGCACCCGCTCAGCGCGCCTTTGACCTTGGACTGGCTGGCCGCTCGATTCGCCGGCGAGCCGGTTCCCGACCCCTCGACGCAGACGGTGTGGTCCACTGCGTTCTCGTTCGCGGCGGTTCGTGGTCTGATGTCCCTGACCTGGACGACGTTCCGAGCACTCACCATCGGCGTCCGGGCGTAGCTACTCTCGGAGCGATGCAGCGGACCTGGGTACGGCTACTCACTGGCACCATAGCGATATTGGGCATCCTCACCGGGCTGGTGGCGATGCTTGCCTATTACACCGACACCCAGGTCAACGTGCTGATCGCGCTGGCGTCGTTCGTTCCGCTGATGTTCGTCGCCGTCGTCTTCGGTGGTCTCGTCGCGCTCATCGGGCGACGATGGATTCTCGCGGCGATCTCGGCCCTCGTGTTGGTGGCTGGCGCAGCGTCGTACGCACCTCTCTACGTGGCCGACGCGGCACCGAGCTCCGACGGGGTCCGGCTACGCGTCATGCAGGCAAATCTGATGGTGGGACAGGCGGATCCGACGGCGGTGGTCGATCAGGCGCGCAAGAACTCGGTCGATGTCGTCACGATTCAGGAATTGACGGACGCGTCGGTGATCGGTCTTACCGATGCCGGTATGAACGATCTCTTTCCCTACAGCTATCTACGGCCGTACGCAACGGGCGGCGGCGGGGCCGGTATCTACAGTCGTCTGCCGTTGTCCGACAGTCGGGAACTGAACGGGTACGGGCCGATGAATCTCGAAACCCGGGTCGATGTCCCCGATTCCGAGCCGATCTTGCTGCTGGCCGTGCATCCCGGACCCGCATACATCACTCCGGCCGATGTCTGGACTGCCGAATTGGACACGCTTCGAAGCGATCTGGAGGCTGCGGCGAGTACCGGACCGGTGATCGTCAGTGGTGACTTCAACACGACATACTCGCACAAGAAGTTTCGCAATCTCCTCGATGCCGGATACTCCGACGCCGCAGCACAATTGGGGAAGGGCCTCGTCCCGACGTATCCCACGGACAAGGGCACGCCCGCTGTCGTCGGCATCGACCACATCCTGTCCAACAGCGGACACGCTCGATCCCTGGAGAGAATCGATCTCCCCGGATCGGATCATCACGGACTGATCGGGGAGATCGAGTTTTAGCTCACGCGAGCTGATTGCTTACGAGACTTGCCACACTGCAACAGGATTCGTACTGCTGCCGGAGTGCCGTCGAGTGATGTCACGATGTCGTTGCGGGTCTGCGCTGCCGCGGCGGACACCGCGTCGAGCGACGTCACGGCGGGGTCGAGGGTTGCGCTGATCTCGACGACTCGCTCCCCGCGATCGGACACCGACCGGCCGGATGCGGACACCACACCGGGGTGATCGGCCAACGATTTCGCTGCACTCTTGGCGGCGGTGGTCAGATCGACACTGAGCCTGCCGTCGACGTCGGAATCCGGCGTGGATGCAAAGGCCACTGTGCCTACCGAACGGCGCGGCAGGTGCGCGAGAAGCCACCACAGTCCGAGGAGAACGAGGACGATCGCCGCTGCTCCGAGGGCCCAGGGCCACCATCCTGCATCGACTGTGGTGTCGACGAACGCGGCGTCGATGCGCTCACGGCCGGGGAACTTGCCGCGCTGCCATGCGATGGCTCCGCCGCCGAGGGCGATCAGTGCGAGACCGACGACTGCAGTGCTGGTTCGGTCGAGGGACGCGGTAGCGCGCTTCATGAGGCTTGTCCTGTCGTTCGCACTCGGGTGCGTACTTTCGGTGCCGATACGAGTGGGCGGAGGGCGTCGTCCACGGAGGTGACGATCGAGGATTTCAGGGCCGAGGTGTCGGTACCCACCACGGTGGTCGCAGCAACGGTGACCTTCTTGTTGCCGGCCTTCGCCGTTGCGGAGTCGACCCCGACGTTGTCGAGAGCTGCGGCGCGGGCCACGGCGGCGACGTCGCCCTTGCGGAGCCAGATGTCCTGCTCGGTCAGTGCTCGATGCGTACGCCGACGCGGACGAATGGCGACGAACACCAGGATGAATCCGATGACGACGGCTGCGATTCCTGCCGGGAACATCCAGCCCTGTGCAGTCAGGCCGTCGAGATGAGTGGCGGCGGGGCCGACCCACTCCGGTCCGTCGAGGGCACCCAGCTTCAACAATGCTTCGCGACCGAGGACGATTCCGGCAGCGACGAGAACGAGTGCGAACAGAACAGCGGGGACGGCGGCGGTAGGGCTTGCAACCGGCTTCTTGCTTGCCTTGGCGTTCACTGCACTCTCCCTTCGTCGACGGTTGCTTCGGCCGGCACACATTGGACGGTCACGTCGACTCGGTCGACGGTGTAGATGCCCAGCTCGGACAGGTCCCGGGCCACCGCTGCCCGAACGTTCGCGGCGACTGTGGCCAGCGGGGACGGCCAGGTGACGGCTACCGCAACCTGTGCCCGCACGCGTGTTCCGTTGATCGTCACGTCGGCCTTGGGCAGGTCCCGGCCGCCGAGGACGCGCAGTCCGGGGTGGCGGTCGGTGACCGATTCGGTGCTGCGAGCTGCGAGAACGGCGAGACGCTCGACGGCCTTGTGCTTGATTTCCAGTGAGCCGCGCTCACCGGGATCGTTCGGTGTTTCGGCCACGGCTGTCTCAGTCACGACCGCGACCACGCATGATTGAGTTCAGGTCCAGTTCGCCGTCGATGTAGCGCCCGACGAAGAAGCCGAGGCCGCCGAGGACGATGGCGATGAGGAAGCCGGTGAAACCGCCGGCTGCTGCGGCGATGGCCAGCAGAAGTCCCACGAACAATCCGATGGTTGCAGTGGTCATGGTCTTGATCTCCAGTCAGAGTTCGAAGTAGTTGCGACGCGTGACGCGTTTGCGGATGCGAGCGATCCGCTTGGGCAGAGTGCGCAGTGGGGACGGGATAGGCGAGGCGCGGAACACTGTCGGCGCGCTGGCGGGATTGACCGGAGCCGCGGGGAGGACGGCGAATCTGCGGTCGACTTCGGCGAGTTCGGCCATGTAGCGAGCCGGGTCACCGCCGATGTCGGGGTGGTGTTCACGTGCCACAGCGCGCCGAGCCGCCTTGTACTCGGCGGCTCGGTTCTGCGCTGCGTCGTGATTCACCTGGTCAGACTCGCACAATGTCCTCGACGGTGACGTGCACGGGCCCGTCGACCATGGCTGCCACCGTGCGACGCACGGCTTCGGCGGTCTCGCGGACCGCGACACCGAACTCCAGCGTCACGTGAACCTCGGTTCCGTCCTCGTTGCTTCGGACGCCGGCGATGCGGCGTCCGGGCAGGTACGTCGCGGCCTCACCGAACATGCCGCCGTGCAGCCCGACGACACCGTCGATCGCCACTACGGCGTCGGCGATGTCCTCGGACTTGTCACGATCCGTCATGTGCGGCTCGGTCACTGCACTCGGGTGGTGGCGGGCTCGGTGGCGGTGTCGTCGTCGTCCGAGCCGTCGTCGAGGTAGATGTCGTGGACGACGATGTTGACCTCGGTGACCTCGAGACCGGTCATCCGCTCGACGGCGTTGATGACGTTGCGACGGATACCCGCCGCGAGATCTGCGATGGAGACGCCGTAATCGGCGACGATGTCGATGTCGACGGCTGCCTGACGCTCGCCGACCTCCACCGAGACACCCTGCGACTGGTTGACGCGGGCACCCGGGATGCGCTCACGGAGTGCGCCGATCGCGCGGCTGGCTCCGCCACCGACGGCGTGCACGCCCTGAACCTCACGGGTGGCGATACCGGCGATCTTGGAAACGACGGTGTCGGCAATGGTGGTGCGGCCCTGCGAGCTGACGAGTACGGAATCCGACTTCGTGGTGATGTCGGTCTTTCCTTCGCCTGCTGCGGATACGGTTGCCTTGGTGTCCGTCGTGGAGCTCATGAATGCCTCTCTTCGTTTCGATGTTGGTGCGTGAGTGTGTGACAGGAGTTGGTCGTAGCTCGATTGTCGAAACGCACGCTCACTTAAAGTGACCTACGTCATAGATTACGTCTACTGGTAAACCGGTATCGAAGCATCTGCGTACCGACCACGATGAAATGAACGGGGGCCCGATGGAGTGGGTAGACGCGTCGGACCGCGTTCTCGTCGGCGCTGCTGCGCTCGGCGAGACCGATGCGTTCGAGGAGATCGTCCGGCGCTACGGCCCGGAAATGTTCCGGTATGCGCGCAACATGCTGTCCGATCAAGGGGCTGCCGAAGAGGTGGTGCAGGACGCATTCGTGGCAGCGTGGAAGGGCCTGGACAACTTTCGGGGCGATTCGGCCTTGCGTACGTGGCTGTTTTCGTTGGTGTCGCACAAAGTGATCGATCATCGACGACGTCGCAGCGTTCCTCCCGCCGAAGACTGGGTATTCGAGCGCAAGAGCACCGGCGCGGGCAGCGATCCCGGGGCCGATGTCGAAGCCGACAGCTTCATGACGGAGCTGGGCACGGCACTTGCCGAGTTGCCCTACCGTCAGCGGGCCTGCTGGCTGCTACGCGAAGTGGAGGGCCTGACGCACCCGGAGATCGGCGCGATCATGACGCTTTCCGCCGGAGCAGTACGTGGTCAGTTGACCAGAGCACGAGCAACATTGAGCGAAAGGTTGGCAACATGGCGAACTCACTAGAGCCGGATTCGGTTCTTGCGCGTGCTGCCACCGAACTTCGGGACGCACCGCAGGAACCGAACTGGGTGGACATCAGTGCGTCCATCCTGACGAAGGTCCGCAACACGACCAGGCGGACGTGGCCGATCGACGGCGCATTTCCTGCCGGCTCTGCAGCCCGCCCGACGGACACCCTGCGGGTCAGCGACCACATCGTCAAGACGACCCTTCGTCGTGCACTTGCGGACGTTCACGGGGCACAGCCGACCGAGATCGACCTGGACCTCGACGACCACGCCTGCACGGGTCTGTTCGTCGCGGTGATCGGGGTGTACGGCGACGACCTGCAGGCCGCAGGAGACGAGCTGGCGACCATCGCGATCGATACTGTGTCGGATCTGCTGGGCGTCACCCTCGGGCGCGAGGTGGTCGAGATACGCGTCGACGATATCGAGGAGCGCTGACCGAAGGTCTCGGCGTAAAAACTTCGTCATAACCGCTGGTCGACGGCGTAAGAAAGCGTAAGGAACGCGGTTTCGCCGCACCGGGGGCTCCAGGATCGAGCAATGACCGAATTGCTCTGTCTCGTGGTGGCCGCGTTCGTCGCTGTCTACCTTTTCGTCGCTCTCCTCGACCCGGAGAGGTTCTGACGTGATCGGGTTCTTCCAGATCTGCGCTGTCATCGTCGTTCTGGCTGCGGCATACGTGCCGCTCGGCGACTACATGGCCCGGGTGTTCGACTCGAATCACGACACCCGGGTCGAGCGTGTGCTCTATCGGGTGGCCCGGGTGAATTCGTCGTCGGAACAAACCTGGGTCGGCTACTCCACCAGTCTGTTGGGCTTCTCGTTCGCCGGCGTCGTATTCCTGTTCGTGCTGCAGCGAATTCAGGGCGTGCTGCCGCTCAACGGAGGCCTGTCGGGGGTGAGTTCGGCGATGGCGTTCAACACTGCGGCGTCGTTCGTCACCAACACCAATTGGCAGTCGTACGTTCCCGAGACCACCCTGTCCAACCTGACGCAGCCGCTGGGGCTCGCGGTGCAGAACTTCGTCTCTGCCGCAGTCGGTCTCGCAGTCGCGATCGCCGTCATCCGCGGTTTCGTCAGGGTGTCCACGGGCGGTGAGCTCGGAAATTTCTGGGTCGACCTCACCCGCGGAACGCTGCGCATTCTGCTGCCGCTCTCGTTGTTGGTGGCGGTGATTCTGCTGACCCAGGGCACGATCATGTCGTTCTCGACCGGGTTCACCTCCACCGGACTCGACGGACAGACGGTCACCAATGCGCTTGCGCCCGTTGCTTCGCAGGAGGCCATCAAGGAGATCGGTACCAACGGTGGTGGCATTCTGGCGGCCAACTCGGCGCACCCATTCGAGAACCCGACCCCACTGACCAACATCGTGCAGATCATCTCGTTGCTGCTGATCCCGGTGGCCCTGACTCGTACTTTCGGCACGATGATCGGCAACCGCAAGCAGGGCCTGACGCTGCTGGCGGTGATGGCGACGCTGTGGGCCACGCTGTTGGCGGTGACGCTGTTCGCCGAATCCGGCACTCGCGGAGTCGCAGCGGCGGCTGCAGGCGCGATGATGGAAGGCAAGGAAGTTCGCTTCGGCATTCCGGCGTCGGCCTTGTTCGCCGTCTCGACCACCGGAACATCTACCGGCGCAGTCAATTCCGCACACGACAGTATGTCTGCGCTCGGTGGCGGCGCGGTGTTGCTGAACATGCTGTTCGGTGAGATCGCGCCAGGCGGTGTCGGAACAGGACTGTACGGATTGCTGGTGCTCGCGGTCATCGCGGTCTTCGTCGGTGGTCTGCTCGTCGGCCGCACGCCGGAGTTCCTCGGCAAGAAACTGGGTCGACGCGCCATCACGATGGCCGCGCTGTCGGTACTGGTGATGCCGATCCTCGTGCTCGTCGGAACGTCGATCACGGTGATTCTCGAATCGACGACGCGTTACCAGGGCAATCCAGGTATCCACGGCTTCACCGAGGTGCTCTACGCCTACGCCTCGGCGTCCAACAACAACGGCAGTGCGTTCGGCGGCTTGACGGTGACGAGCGATTGGTTCCAGATCTCTCTCGGAATCGCAATGCTGCTCGGCCGATTCCTGCCGATCGTCTTCGTGCTCGCGCTGGCCGGATCGTTGGCGACGACCAAGCGCAGCGCACCCAACGCCGGCACCCTGCCGACGGACGGACCGTTGTTCGGCACCTTGCTGATCGGCACGTCCATCCTGGTCGCGGCCCTCACCTTCTTCCCCGCACTTGCTCTCGGACCCATAGCAGAGGCCATGCAATGAACCTGTCACTGTCCACGGCCGTACCCGGCGCGTTCCGCAAACTCGATCCACGACATCTGGCACGTAACCCGGTCATGTTCGTCGTCTTCCTCGGCTCGATCGTGACGACCATCCTGTCGATCGCCCAACCGTCGGTGTTCGCCTGGTTCGTCACCGGTTGGCTCTGGTTCACGGTGCTGTTCGCCAACCTCGCCGAATCCGTTGCCGAAGGCCGCGGAAAAGCTCAGGCGGCAAGCCTGCGGAAGGTCAAGCAGGACACTGTTGCACGCCTGAGAACAACCTCGGGAGTCGAGGAGGTGGCGGGCGCGAAATTGGCCGTAGGCGACGAGGTGATCGTCTCGGCCGGCGAGGTCATTCCCGGCGACGGCGACGTCATCGAGGGCATCGCGACCGTCGACGAATCGGCGATCACCGGTGAATCCGCACCGGTGGTCCGTGAATCAGGCGGTGACCGATCTGCGGTGACCGGCGGAACCATCGTGCTCTCCGACGAGATCGTCGTGAAAATCACTGCAGCGCAGGGCGAGACGTTCGTGGACCGCATGATCGCTCTCGTCGAAGGCGCGGCGCGGCAGAAGACGCCGAACGAGATCGCCCTGAACATCCTGCTCGCCTCGCTGACCATCGTCTTCCTGTTCGCGGTCGTTGCCATCGGACCGATGTCGAATTACGCGGGGCGGCAGCAAGATCCCATCCAGCTGATCGCACTGCTGGTCTGCTTGATCCCCACCACCATCGGTGCCCTGCTCTCTGCCATCGGCATCGCGGGCATGGACCGACTGGTGCAGCGCAACGTATTGGCGATGTCCGGCCGTGCCGTCGAGGCGGCTGGCGATATCGACACCCTGCTGATGGACAAGACGGGCACGATCACCTTCGGTAATCGCCGCGCGACCGGACTGCACCCGGCGACGGGCATCGACGCCGCCGAACTGGCTCGCGCAGCTCGATTGTCGTCGCTGGCCGACGGTACGCCCGAGGGGCGCAGCATCGTAGAACTGGTCGAGCGTGACTTCGAAACCGATACGGCAGAGGGTGAATCCGAGCGCGGCGAGTTCGTGGCCTTCACGGCGCAGACCCGGATGAGTGGGTTGGATCTACCGGACATGGAGATCCGCAAGGGTGCAGCCGATTCGGTCTACGGCTGGATTCACGAGGGCGGCGGCAGTGTCGATCTCGACGCCACTGTGCACGACATCGCGCAAAACGGCGGCACTCCGCTGGTGGTGGCGGTCCGCGAGACCGGCTCTGCTGCTCGCGCTCTCGGCGTCATCGAACTTTCGGACGTGGTCAAGCCCGGAATTGCCGAACGGTTCGCACAGCTACGGGCCATGGGCATTCGCACCGTGATGGTGACCGGTGACAATCCGCTGACCGCCAAAGCCATTGCCGCCGAGGCGGGTGTCGACGACTACCTGGCCGAGGCGACCCCGGAGGACAAGCTCACGCTCATCCGGCAGGAGCAGGAGGGTGGGCGGCTGGTCGCGATGACCGGCGACGGCACCAACGACGCCCCGGCTCTCGCGCAGGCCGACGTCGGTGTGGCGATGAATACCGGCACCTCGGCCGCCAAGGAAGCCGGCAACATGGTGGACCTCGATTCCGATCCCACCAAGTTGATCGAGATCGTCGAGATCGGCAAGCAGTTGCTCATCACTCGCGGAGCTCTGACGACGTTCTCACTGGCCAACGACCTGGCGAAGTACTTCGCGATCCTGCCGGCTATGTTCTCCACCGTCTATCCGCAGCTGGGCGGGCTCAACATCATGCACCTGGCGACTCCGGAATCGGCGATCCTGTCCGCGGTGATCTTCAACGCGTTGGTGATCATCGCACTGATCCCGTTGGCACTCAAAGGTGTTCGATACACCCCGGCATCGGCGGCAGCGCTGTTGCGCCGAAATCTGCTGGTGTACGGCGTCGGCGGCGTCATCAGTCCGTTCGTCGGTATCTGGCTCATCGACCTGCTCGTTCGACACATTCCAGGGATTGGCTGATCATGCGTTTCGTACAGGGATTTCTCCGCCAGGTAGTGGCCGGCTTCGCAGTACTGCTGGCGCTGACCGTCATCCTCGGTATCGCGTACCCGGCCGTGGTGTGGGGTATCAGCCGCATCGGCACCGACTCCGCCGAGGGGTCGCCGCTGCGTGACGCACAGGGCTGCGTCGTCGGCAGCTCGCTGATCGGCGTCGATCCGCAGGTCGCTCCGGGTGAGCCCGACCCGTACTTCCACACCCGCGTGACGGGGTCGGTGTCCGACGACGACGCCTTCGCGCCGGGAGATCCCGCCGCAGCGCTACCGACCAACCAGGGCCCGTCGAGCGAGGTGTTGGCCTCGTTCGTCGAGCAGCGTCGAGCAGCCATCGCCGCCCGCGAGGACGTCGACCCCTCGGCAGTTCCACCCGACGCCGTCACCGGCTCCGGATCCGGCATCGATCCCGATATCAGTCCCGCCTACGCGGACATCCAGGTCGCGCGGGTAGCGCAGGTCAACGGAGCGTCGGTGTCCGACGTGCAGGCTCTGGTCGCCGACTACACCGACGGACCGCAGTACGGTGTACTCGGTGCCGAAGCGGTGAACGTTCCGGAGTTGAACCTGGCACTACGGAACGCGTACCGGCCGGGTGAGGAGACAGGTTGTGGCGGACAGGGGTGAGCTGCGGATCTACCTCGGCGCGGCTCCCGGCGTCGGCAAGACCTACGCCATGCTCGGTGAGGCGCACCGGCTGAGCGGTCGGGGCTGCGACGTCGTGGCAGCCGTCGTGGAGACCCACGGCCGATCCCGCACGATCGAGGCGCTCGACGGTATCGAAGTACTGCCGATGACGACCGTCGAGTACCGCGGGTCTTCCGCGCAGGAGCTCGATCTCGAGGCCGTCCTGGCGCGAAAGCCACAGGTGGTGCTCGTCGACGAACTCGCGCACACCAATACTCCCGGCAGTGTGCACGGCAAGCGCTGGCAGGACGTGGAGGTACTGCTCGACGCCGGCATCGACGTCATCTCGACACTCAATGTCCAGCACCTCGAATCGCTCAACGACGTGGTGCAGCAGATCACCGGGGTACCGCAGCGGGAGACGGTGCCCGACAGCGTGGTTCGCGCGGCCGACGAGGTGGAACTGGTCGACATCACCCCCGAGGCTCTGCGCAGCCGGCTTCGGCACGGCAACGTCTACGCCGCCGAGAAGGTCGATGCGGCGCTGAGCAACTACTTCCGCGGCGGCAACCTGACGGCGTTGAGAGAGCTCGCGCTGTTGTGGATAGCCGATCAGGTCGATGCGGCATTGGTGAAGTACCGCAAGGACAATCGCATCACCGAGACGTGGGAAGCCCGCGAGCGCGTGGTGGTGGCCGTGACCGGCGGACCGGAATCGGAGACGCTGCTGCGCCGCGCCAGCCGGATCGCCTCGAAATCCAGTGCGGAGTTGATGGTGCTGCACATCGTGCGCGGTGACGGACTGATGGGTGTGTCGGCGCCGCAGATGGGTTCGGTGCGCACGCTCGCGGCCGGGCTCGGTGCCACCGTGCACAGCGTCGTCGGCGACGACGTACCGACGACGTTGCTGGACTTCGCCCGCGGGGTGAACGCGACACAGCTGGTGATCGGTACCTCGAGGCGGTCGCGCGCGGCACGGATCCTGGACGAAGGTATCGGCGCGGCCGTGGTGCAGAACTCGGGAAAGATCGACGTGCACATGGTCACTCACGCCGAACAAGCCCGGCGCAGAGGCATGCAGCTCGATTCGGGGCGGCGACGCATCCTCGCGTGGGTGGCGGCCGTCGTCGTGCCCTGCCTGGCGGCCGCGGTGCTGAGCGCGGTGGGACCGGACTTCGATTCCAGCGGCGAGAGTGCCCTGTTCTTCATGGTGGTGCTCTGTGTCGCATTGCTGGGAGGGGTTGCGCCGGCGGCACTGTCGGCGTTGATCGCGGGATTCCTGCTCAACTACTTCTTCACCACGCCCCGGTACAGCCTGACCATCGCCGAGCCGGACAACTTCGTGGTCACCGTCGTCCTGCTGCTGATGGCCGTTGCCGTCGCCGCACTCGTCGACGCGGCAGCCCGGCGGACGCGTCAGGCACGCAGGGCGACGCAGGAAGCCGAACTGCTGACGTTGTTCGCCGGATCGGTACTGCGCGGAGCGGATCTGACAGCACTGCTCGAGCGTGCCCGCGAGACCTACCGGCAGACTGGCGTAGCGCTGTGGGACAACCAGTCTCGCTCGATCGTCGGTAGCGCGGGTACGCAGGCCCCGATCGATCGGACCGGCGCCGATACCGAGGTGGACGCGGGAGACTTCACGCTGTTGCTCGTCGGCGAACGTACCCGTGCCCACGATCGGCGCGTACTCGCGGCCGTGGCGAACCAGGCCGCGGGCATGGTTCGCCAAGCCCGTTTGGCCGAGGAAGCCAGCCGCGCCAACGCGCTGGCCGAGGCCGACGCATTGCGTCGAGCATTGCTCTCGGCCGTCAGTCACGATCTGCGGACTCCGTTGTCCGCAGTGAAGGCGGCATCGTCATCGCTGCGCAGCACCGACGTGCAATTCTCTCCCGAGGACACCGACGAATTGCTCGCCACCATCGATGAATCGGCCGACCAGCTGACTGCTCTGGTGAGCAATTTGCTCGACTCTTCGCGGCTGCAAGCCGGTGTGGTGCAACCGAGTCTGCGTCCCGTCTTCGTCGACGACGTGTTGAGCGGCGCACTCGTCCAGGCCGACGATCGGGTGCGGGTCGAGGTGGGTGACGTCGAAGTACTGGCGGACCCGGGTCTGCTCGAACGGGTGCTCGCGAACCTGGTGGACAACAGCGCCCGGTACGCCCCCACCGGCGACATCACGGTCCGGGCCGCGGTGCACGGCGAGAGGGCCAGTATCTCGGTAGTCGATCACGGCCCCGGCATCACCGTGGGAGCCGAGAAGACGATGTTCGACGCGTTCCAACGCCTCGGGGACCGCGACAATTCGGTGGGTGTCGGGCTGGGACTGTCGGTGGTCCGCGGATTCGTCCGGGCCATGGGCGGTACCGTCACGGCATCGGACACCGTCGGCGGCGGGCTGACGATGACGGTCGAGCTGAAGGCAGTCGAGTCGAAAGCGGGGAGCAGGTGAAGGTGCGAGTGCTCGTCGTCGACGACGAGCCGCAGATCGTGCGAGCGCTGCGCATCAACCTCAACGTGCGCGGGTTCGAGGTGGTCAGCGCTGCAACCGGCGGTGAGGCGCTGCGGGTGGCTGCGAACTTCCACCCGGACATCGTGATTCTCGATCTCGGACTGCCCGACATCGACGGTATCGACGTCATCGCCGGTCTGCGCGGCTGGACCGAGGTACCGATCCTGGTGCTCTCGGCGCGGACCGACTCGGCCGATACCGTCGAGGCGCTCGACGCGGGTGCCGACGACTTCGTCACCAAGCCCTTCGGCATGGACGAGCTGCTGGCGCGATTGCGTGCGGCGCTACGCCGCGGCCCGCAGACCGTGACCGATCCCGTCGTCGAGACCGCGGACTTCACCGTCGATCTGGCCGCGAAAACCGTTGTTCGAGCAGGAGAGAACGTCCACCTCACCCGCACCGAATGGGGCGTGCTCGAACTACTCGTGCGCAACGAGGGCAAGCTGGTATCGCAGAAGGACATACTGCGCACCGTCTGGGGCCCTGGACACGAGCGCGAAACCCATTATCTGCGCATCTATCTCGGCCAGTTACGGCAGAAACTCGAACGTGACCCGGCGGCTCCGGTGCATCTGATCACCGAAACCGGCATGGGCTACCGATTCGTGAGTTGAGCGTCAGCCGCACTCGGACCTATCCACCGAGTACCTCGCCCTCACGGCGCGGGTCGGCACCGCCGATCCAGCCGCCGTCGGTGCGCTGCAACGCGCTCAGCCCGCTGGACTGATCTGCGACCGAGACCTGATGGCCCATCTCTTTCAGCTTCACCACGACGGGATCGCTCTCACCCGTCACGTTCGGGTGCTCGCCGCCGTAATTGGTGGACGGAGTGTTGGCCGCACCGAAGTCGACCATCGACACCGCCTGTTGCGGATCCATCCCCCAATCGAGCAGTCCCACCAGCGTTTTGACGACGAACTGAATGATGACCGATCCGCCGGGTGAACCGGCGACGAGTACGAGATCGCCGCGCGTACCGTCGTCGCCGCGATCGAAGACCAAGGTGGGGGCCATCGAACTGCGCGGACGCTTCCCCGGTTCGACGCGATTGGCCGTCGGAGTTCCGTCCTCGGCCACGGGTGCCGCGGAGAAGTCGGTGAGCTGATTGTTGAGCAAGAAGCCGTCGACCATGTGGAACGAACCGAAGGCCGATTCGACGGTCGTCGTCATCGAGGCTGCGTTGCCTTTGCTGTCGACGATCGAAATATGGCTGGTGCCGTGCTCGGGATCGGTGGACGAGGCGAACTGTACCGGGCCGAAGTCGCCGGGCTGCGCCGTACCCATCGATTTCGCCTCGTCGATCAGTCGTGCTCTCTCGCTCAGGTATTCGGGGTCGAGCAAAGCATCGGGCGAACCGCCGGGCAGTGGAACGAAGTCCGGGTCGGCCACGTACTTGTCGCGATCGGCGTAGGCCAGTCGTTCGGCCTCGGAGATCAGGTGCACACCCTCAGCGGTAGGTGTTCCACCGTTGGCGTCCATTCCTGTCGGGGCGTACTGCGCGAGGTCGAAATTCGAGAGGATCCCCATCGTCGACGCCACCGCGATACCGCCCGACGACGGTCCCGGCATGCCGCAGATGTCGTGGTCGCGGTACTCGGTGCAGACAGCGGTGCGGGTCTTGGGCTCGTATCCGGCGAGGTCGTCGAGGGTGATCTGCCCGGGCGTGCGGCCGGCCGTGGTGTCGGCGGTCGCGTCGACGATGGCCTGCGCGATGTCGCCGGTGTAGAAGGCATCGGCACCGCCGGTTGCGATAGCGGACAGTGTCTTCGACATCGCCGGGTTGTTCAGAACCGTCCCGGCGGGCTTTCCGGTGCCGTCCGGCTGTAGGAAGTACTCCTTGGATGCGGGGTCGAGCGCGAGCTTGGGTGCCGAGTCGGCAATCGACGAGGCCATCCGCGGACTGATCTCGATTCCGTTGTCGGCCATGCCGATAGCGGGCTGGAAGAGATCTCCCCACTGCTTGTTACCGTGATCGTCGTGCGCCTGCTCGAGCATGCGCAGAACGCCCGGTACGCCGATCGATCGGCCGCTGGACCGCGCGTCGGGTTGCGGCACAGTGCGGTTCACGTCGTCGATGTATCGCAGGTAGTCGCCGGTGGCGCTCATCGGGGCGGTCTCACGGCCGTCGTAGCTCTGGACGTCCCCGGTCGCCGCGTCGTAGTACATCAGGAAGGCACCGCCGCCGATACCGGACGACTGCGGTTCGACGAGGCCGAGGACCGTCTGGGCGACGATCAGTGCGTCGGCGGCCGTGCCTCCGTCGCGTAGCACCTCGCAGGCTGCCTCGGTGGAGACCGGATTGGCGGTGGACACCGAATACGACGGCGTCTCCACCGGCGTCATGTCGGAGCGATAGCCGGTCGCCACTTCCGGGTTGGTGGAGATGTCGCCGGAGCCGGCACCCGGAGCCTCGCCTACCGGAGTGCCGCCACTGGCACCGAGGACGCAACTGTTCTCGGCACTCGAGTCGGGCTCGGCACTGTCGCTACTGCTGCACGCAGCAAGTGGCACCAGCAGCAGGGCACAGGCAAGGGCGGTGGAGCGAAGTGGGCGCATTCCGGTTGCAGACACCGCCCGACGCTAACACCGGGATCACCGTCGCTGCGCGGATTCGAGGAGCCAGTGTGCGATGGGTGCGGGCCTGCCGAACAGGAAGCCCTGCGCGAAACGGCATTCGAGCGACTCGATGATCGAGGCCTGCTCCTCGGTCTCGACACCCTCGGCCACCGTGTTCACCGGCAAGGCCGACGCCATGGCGACGATCGCGCGAATCAGCTGGGTATCGGATTCGGAGCGTCCGATTTCGTGCACGAAGGACTTGTCGATCTTGAGCAGCGCGATCGGCATCGCGCGCAATCGGGCCAACGAGGAGTAGCCGATCCCGAAGTCGTCGAGCACGATCAGCACACCCATGGCGGCGATCCGATCGAGCAGACTCTTCGCGGTACCCATGTCGTCGATCAGCACGCTTTCGGTGATCTCGAGCGCCAGATCTGCTCCGCTCAAGTCGTACTCGTCGAGCAGTCTTCCCACGATGGCCGGCAGTGAGTCGTCGCGCAGTTGCATGGGAGAGACGTTGACCGACATCGTCACGTTCTGGCCGTGAGCGCGCAGCGTGACCAGATCCGAGAGCGCCGACCGCAGCACCCATTCCCCGATTTCCTTGATCAGGCCGGTCGATTCGGCGATCGGGATGAACTCGTTGGGAGTGCACACCCTCCCGTCCCGGTTCCAGCGGACGAGGGCCTCGTAGACGACGGTGGCGCGCGTGGCGGTGTCGACGATCGGCTGGTAGTACACCTCGAGCTCGCCGCGTCTGATCGCACCACGCAGCGCGGTCGTGGTCTCCATCGCCGAAGTCGCACGTGCGCGCAAGGATTCGTCGAAGAACGCGTAGCGTGCCGCGCCGAGAGATTTGGCGTGATACATCGCGGTATCGGCCTCGCGGATGGCGTCGTGCAGACGGTCTGCGTCGGCGATACCGACCGATGCAGTGACGTAGGCCGTCGCAGCGCTGAGCGGGAACGGATCGTTCATTCGGTCGATGATGCGGCGGGCCAACGCTTCCGAGCCGAGTCGATCACGCCGGGCCAGGATGACGAATTCGTCGCCCGCGTAGCGAACGACGGAGTCGGCGGCACCGACGGCCGAGCGGATGCGCAGCGCTGCGGCGACGATCAGTTCGTCACCGACGCGGTGGCCGTACGAGTCGTTGACGATCTTGAAATTGTCCAGGTCGACGAACAGGACGCAGGTGCGGCCGGGAGTGTGCGAGCGCTCGTGCCGAGCGAATTCCTCGTCCAACATCGTGCGGTTCGGGAGGCCGGTCAGCAGGTCGTGGGCCGCGAGATACTTGGCGTGTTCCTTGCCGAACTGGACTCGGGTGAGCGCACGTTCGCCGCGCAGGAACGCCCCGACCAGAATCGACGCGAGCAGCAGCGAACGCACCACGAGGTCTCCTGTCGACACCGCCGAGCCCAGCAGCGGCACGGTGGCGCACACGACCAGCAACGTCACCACGAACACGACCCGGCGGTTGCTGTGTGCAGGTGCCGGAGCCTGCCGCTGCGAGACCGTACGCATCGAGGGGTCGAGCGCTGCCATCGCCAGGGAAAGGTATGCGAAGAGGTAGATCCCGTCGAGCAGTCCCGATGTAGGTGTTTCGGCGGTCGTAGCAGCGAATGCGTACGAGACGTCGCCGACGAGCGTCGCGATCAGAGCGGCCAGTGCCCACTGCAGCGCCGCTGTGCGGGGCTTGGATGCGAACAGCAAGTACGTGGTCAGCGTGATCAGCGCCGCGTCGATCGCCGGATACACCCCGTTCACCACCGTCGATGCCGACGAGTGCGAGGACTCGAGGGCCGGCGAGATGAACAGCAACCACGACAGGAACAACGTGCCGAGAAAGATCAGGCCCGCGTCCACCAGCGGTGTGATGTCGTCGATCGACTTTCGATCTCGAATCCACCGCGACAGTGCATAACCGACGAGGGCGTACCCGGTGAGTGTGAACAGATCGGGAAGCAAAGTGAAGGAGTGGGTCAGCGTGCTGGGATCGCTGCGCAGCGAGACGCCGAACATGAACAGCACCGAGGCTCCGAACAGTGCCCACCAGCAACGAGAGTCGTCGGGGCGGTACCGGCGGATGGCGGTGCTGATGGCGAGCACCGAGCCGATGGCGACGGTGGCCAGGAGGCCCGCCCGCACGTCGGCGTCACCGAGCACGAAGACGACGGTCGCTACGAGGACCACTGCGGCCAGGCCTACCGTTCGCTTGGACTGGGCGGCGAAGGGCGCAGCGACCTCCGTATTCATCGAAGGACCCACTTCCTTCTTGCTCGCGGCGTTCGAACCGCGCTTTCTCGACGGCCCCACCGGTGAATATACGTCTTCGGACCCTGAATCCGCGGACAGATCTGTGCTTTGGCGGCAAAGCCGTCCTGTCCCGTTACATGTTGGTGCCGAGTGCATTCTCTCCTGGTTCTACCCCGTGCTCAGTGGGCCGCGGCCTTGGTTCTCGCGACGGCTGTGCGGACCTCCTCCTCGATCAGGTCTGCGTTGATCGCGGCTCCGGTCCGTACACCGGCGGCCGCGGCAGCGACCACCGTGTCCATCGGCGCACAGACGTTGCCGGCCACCCAGAGGCCGGGCATGGACGTGGCTCCGACGGGGTCCGCCTCGATGTAGGTGCCGAGAACGTTGTCGCCCATCACCATCTCGGTGCTGCCGATCCCGAGCGAGGCCAGGACGTCGGCCCGAGTGGTGAAGTTGGGTCCCACGACCAGCGCGTCCAGTCGAACCTGTCGCCCGTCCGTCAGGGTGACGCCCACGATCGCGTCGTCGGCCACGTCCACCCGAGCGATTTCCTCGTCGACGATCTCGATACCGCGGGCGTCGAGCCGCTGCAGCTCCTCGGCGCTCAATTCCGTTGCGGTGTGGGCGAATACGGTGACGAACTCGGAAAGCTGTCGCCACATCTGAGCCTGGTGTCCGGACATGGCGCTGCCGATGATTCCGATTGCCCGACCCCGTACTTCCCAGCCATGACAGTACGGGCAGTGCAGCACGTCGCGGCCCCACCGCTCGGCCAGGCCGGGAATGTCCGGCAGAACGTCGGTGAGTCCGGTGCTGACCAGCAGGCGCCTGCCGTGAACGACGGAACCGTCGGCCAGGGTGACCTCGAAGCCGGATTCGGTGCGGGTCGCAGACTCGGCCAGGCCCTCGACGATGCGCGCTCCGTAGTGGCGTGCCTCGTCTCGGCCCAGCCGAACCAGCTCGAGAGGCGATTCGCCGTCGCGGGTGAGGTAGTTGTGCGAATGTGCGGCCGGCGCGTTGCGAGGGTCCCCCGCGTCCACGATCACGACCGAGCGCTGGGATCGTCCGAGAGCAACGGCTGCGCTGAGACCGGCGACGCCGCCGCCGACGACGATCACGTCGGCCGAAGTGGGATGAACAGTGTCTGATGTCATGGCCACAGTGTGCGACGCAGAGCAAGAAAGTGGCAAGGATATTTGCCGTTACAGCAAGAACTTGAAGCAGAAAATACTACTTGTCGCGGTTCGGAGGGCCGTACGGGGGAATGGACCGGTTGTGGTCACAGTGCCCATCCATCGATCTGTCATTGCTGCCGGTAAGCGCGGATGCACCGCTTGAACAGGTAGTTCGTTCGAGGTGTACTGGTCGGTAAGAATCGAGCCGGGGGAAGCACATGGGGCACTTCGAAATCGGCGAGACCGTGGTGACGGTCCGCAATCTGGGGCACGTGCGGTGGCGCAGCGGGATACCGAAAGGAACCGTCGGGATGGTCGTCGGCGTGGATTGGCTCGGCGACGCCCGAGTGAACTTCACCGTCGACGAATCGATGCGCGCTCGAGGCGAAACCGTAGAGCACATCGTCGCCGACGGTGATGTTCGGACGGTGCGCGCCGCGCCCCGTCGAATGACGGGCTAGTTGCTGTTGGTTCGTTCGTCGTCGGTGGCCGGTCCGGTTTCGACGGCTCCGCCCTCGCTGGACCAGTCGTTGTCCTCGGAGGAAGCGGCCGGGTCGGACTGAACGTCCTCTTC
Organism: Rhodococcus sp. PSi06; assembly: GCF_054960675.1. NCBI lineage: Bacteria > Bacillati > Actinomycetota > Actinomycetes > Mycobacteriales > Nocardiaceae > Rhodococcus > Rhodococcus sp. PSi06. The sequence continues at coordinate 13,217 of NZ_JBHNYO010000007.1, read as the reverse complement.
TGCGTCGGGGGCCGAGGTGTTGTTCTTGTTCTCAGAAGTCATGCCCACGGAGTACCCGCACGGCGGCCGAACGAACCGTGCCCGTCGGGCGGGTACTCGGTCGGGCGCTCCTACAGGCCGAAGGGCAGAGTGCCCGGTGCCAGCTCGAAGCCGCTGCTGCCTGCGGAGATGGAGCCGAAGCCGCCGAGAATCGCGTTGATGAAATTGGTGATCATGAAATGTTCCTGCCTTCGTGGAGTCGATTTTTCCTGCGGACAACCCGGTCGAGGGTACCGGCAGCGGTAGCGTCGTAGCTGTGAGAAGCCAGGGAATCGTCGCCGGTCTTGCTGCGGTTGCCTGTGTACTTACGGCGTGCACGTCGGAATCTCCCGCGCCCACGAGCGCTCCGGCCACGCTCGACTACGTCGCCCTCGGAGATTCGGCGGCGTCGGGACCGCGCATTCCCAACCAGGTCGGCGCACCGGGATGCCAGCAGTCCGATTCCAACTATCCACACGTTCTCGCGGCGCAACTCGATGTCGCGTCGTTCGTCGACGTCACGTGCTCCGGCGCAGTCACCGAGAACATCGTGTCCACCCCACAGAGCACGTCCAGCGGCGATGTGCCCGTGCAGCTCGACGCGCTGTCCGGCGACACCGATCTGGTGACGATCACGATCGGGGGAAACGACATCGGACTGGTGTCGACCGCCGTGGGGTGTCTGAGCTTCGCTGCGTCGTCGGCAACCAACGTCTGCAAGGACCGGCTCACCGCGGGCGGCGTCGATACCGTCGCCGCTGCCATCGCGGAGAAAGCCCCGAACTGGGGAGCGATGCTCGACGCGGTGGCCGAACGTGCGCCCGATGCCCGGGTCCTGGTCGTCGGCTACGGAACGTACCTGCCCGACGGCGGGTGCTTCCCTACCCAGCCGATGCTGCCGGCGGACGCCGACTACATCCAGGGCAGCATCACGGCGATGAACGTCGCATTGAAGGCCCAGGCCGACGAGCACGGTGCCGAGTTCGTGGACACCGAGCCGTTGAGCGTCGGTCATGACGTCTGCGTGGCCCCCGATCAGCGTTATTTCGAGGGTGTCTTTCCGCAGAACCCCGCTGCACCTCTGCATCCGACGGCGGCCGGAATGTCTGCGATCGGTGACGAGGTCGCAGCCGTCGTCCGAGCCGAATAAGTATCCATCGGTAGGTAATTGGCTCTGTCCGGGGCGGCTCGTTGTCGGAAGTATCGACTGCATGCTCTCGTGGTCCGCAATATTCGGTGTGTTCGCGCTCGCCCTCGTGTTGGTGCTGACGCCCGGTCCCAACATGATCTACCTTGTCTCGCGCAGCATCTCGCAAGGCAGACGCGCGGGAATGGTGTCGCTCGCCGGTGTAGCGGTCGGCTTCCTCGTCTACCTGGCGGCCACCAATCTCGGCCTGGCGGTAGTGTTCACGGCCGTGCCCGCGTTGTACACAGTGGTCAAGCTCGCCGGAGCCGCCTACCTTGCCTGGTTGGCGGTGCAGGCGCTGAGGGGATCCGTGTCGGCCTTCGAACCGTCCGAGCTGCAACAGGATTCGAATCGGAAGCTGTTCGGCATGGGTCTGATGACCAACCTGCTGAACCCCAAGATCGCGATCATGTATCTCTCGGTGATTCCGCAGTTCGTCGATCCTGGTGCCGGACACGTTCTGCTGCAGGGTTTTGCACTCGGCAGCGTGCAGATCGCGGTGGCGGTGGCGGTCAATCTGGCCATCGTGGTGCTGGCCGGATCGATCGCCCGATTCCTCGCCGTTCGGCCCACCTGGCTGAAGATGCAGCGCTACCTCATGGGAACCGTGCTCGGACTACTGGCCGTCCGCGTCGCCACCGACGGAGGGCGACCGGTTCCCGCGTGAGCGACGCTGGGCACGCAGATCCGGATCCAGCCGCCGCCGAACGGCTTCGGATGCAGCCGGCCCCGGAAGGAACTGCACGCGGCTCTCGCGCAGAGTCCTTCCCGTCTCACGGTCGACGAGCACTGGATCGACAGATCGGCCCTCTCCGTCCACCAATACCACCCGCCGATCCGGTTGCGGCACATGCTTGTTTCCCCATGCGTACAGGGCGACGATGACCGTGCCGAGTTCACGGGCGCGCGGCGTCGGTACGTACTCGTAGCGCGGGGGTCGCTCGCTGTACTGCACCTTGGTCAGCATCCCACCGTCGACGAGGCTTGTAAGCCTGCGCGCCAGCATGTTCGGAGCAATTCCGAGATTGGACTCCAGCTCGTCGAAGCGCGAGAAGCCGTCGAGCACATCCCGCAGGATCAGCAACGTCCACCATTCGCCGACCTGCTCGAGTGCACCGGCGATGGGGCACTCCATGTCCGCGAAACTCCGACGGTGCATTGCTATTTACCCGCGATGACCAGCAGCGAGCTCGTTCCGGTTGCGACGACCCTGCCGGTGTTGTCGACCACCGAACCCTCGGTGAAAATCACCCGCGAGCCGTTCTTGACCACAGTCCCCGTGGCCGTGAGAGGCCCGCTGTGGGAGTGCACCGGACGTTGGTAGCTGACGTTGATGTCGATGGAGGTGTACCCGGTGCCTGCCGGGAGCGTGGTGTGGGCCGCGCATCCGAGCACAGTGTCGAGGAGCGTGCACACCAGCCCGCCGTGCACCATGCCGATCGGGTTGTAGTGCGCCTCGGACGGTTGGCACTCGAATACGACCTTGCCGGTCTCGACCACGACCGGGGAGAACTGCATGAGCGCGGCGATGGGCGGAGGCGGCAACTCGCCGTTCGTCAACGCACGCATGGCGTCCAGGCCGCTCATCGTCGACGTGGTCTTCAGCACCTCGGCGGGGTCGACCCACGAGAAGGTCTGCGATCGTCGATGCTCGTCAGTGATCATGCGTCATGCCCGTCGTCGAGTAACTATCACGATGATAGTCAGCTGCTCATGATGGTAACCCCTGATCGCGATATGCGCGCCAACCGCCGTACTCGGTGATGTCGGTGCCCTTCTCGACGGCGTCGTGAGCACAGCAGAATCCGGTGACCCAGCGCCCGTCCGACAGTTCGACCGGACCGAGCCCCATCGGTGACGGCAAACCGGCGAGGAAAGTGCCCAGGGCAGCAGCGGACATTAGGTACAGCTCTGCCGCAATGGGTGCGCCGTCGCCTTCCTTGCGCACCAGACCGGGCTTCGGCGGTGTGGTGTGCAGGTCCACCAACCTGTAGTCCGCGGACGTCGTCACCTCGCCGCAGAACCGCGCGCCTCGGTCGGTCAGTTGACTGTGTACGGGAAATCCGCGCAGATGCGCTCCCACCACCAATACCTCGATGCCGTCGTCGATCAGCGAGGGCGACGACGTGTCGCTGAGCCGAGCAGCCAGATCGATCGCGACCTGATCCTCGAATGCGGGGACGACGAACATGACGCCGAACGGAGTGCCGTCCGGCGTCGGAGCGCCGGGAACGGCAACCGCAGCCATGTCGAGCAGGTTGCAGAAGTTGGTGAACGTGCCGAGGCGGCGATTGATGCTCATCGGATCTGCCTGCACTGCAGCGATACTCGGATGCTCGGTGGTGGTGGGCAGTAGTAGGCCGTCGACGCCCTGCAGCAATTCGCGGGCCTCGGCCTTCGCGGCGGCCAGGGTGCCGAGATCGTCTACGTACCGATGCGCCGACGGCTCTGCCGCGGCACCGACGATCGCCGCGACCGTGGGATCGGCCCCGGCCGGTGCGGTGTCCAGGAATGCGCCGACCGCCGAATAGCGTTGCGCGACTATCGCTCCGTCGTACAACAGCGTCGCCGCATCGAGCAGCACCGAGATGTCGACCTCGACGTAACCGAGGCCCTTGGCGCTCAGGCCTGCGACCGTCTCCTCGAATGCCCGACGGTACGGCGGGCTCAGCGACACCAGATCTGCCGCTCGCGGAACGGCGACCCGGGGTTCCGGCGATGCGGCAAGCCGTACGTCTGCCGGCCACGGGCGACTGCGCGGGTCGGTGGACGTCGGACCGGCCATGACGTTCATTGCTGCGGTAGCGGTATCGAGGTCACGTGCGAGGACGGTGACGCAGTCGTAGTCGGCACAGGCGGGCACGACGCCGGTGTTCGGGACTATTCCCAATGACGCCTTGATCCCGACCAGGTTGTGAAACGCAGCCGGAACTCGGCCCGATCCGGCTGTGTCGGTGCCGATTCCGATGTCTGCGATTCCCAAAGCCACTGCGACCGCGGAGCCGGAACTGGATCCGCCCGAGACGAGCGTCGGGTCCCAGGCGCAGCGCACCGCGCCGTACGGGCTTCGGGTGCCGACGAGACCGGTGGCGAATTGATCCAGGTTGGTCTTACCGAGGATCAGCGCGCCCTGGCTCGTCAGCCGCTCGACTGCGACAGCGGATACTGCTGGTGTGTAGGCGAAGTCGGGGCACGCCGCGGTGGTAGGAAGCCCCGCCACGTCGATGTTGTCCTTGACGGCGATGAGCATGCCGGCCAGGGGCAGTTCCGCGCCCGACTCGAGCGCGTGTTCGAGCACCGCCGCCTCGGCCAGCACGTCGTCCTCGCTGCGCAGAGTGATCCACACCTCGGGACGGTCGACTTCCGCGATCCTTTTGTAGGCCTGCAGAACTCGTTCTCGGATGTCAGGCAGCATCGATCTTGTCTCTCTTGTCGAATTCTCCGGCTGCCGACCACGCGTCCCGCTCGGCCCCGAAGGCGACGGCCTGCGTCGCACGGAACTCGGCGATGGAGTCGGCATTGGTTTCGAGGAAGCTCTGGTGCTCGGCGAGTGAGAACTCACCGTCGGTGATCTGGACTCCTCCGCCGCGGCCTGCGGCCAGATCGGCGCGCAGATCCATCAGTTCCTCGGGTTCCACCGGGTACCAGGAGATGCGGTCGAAGAAGCGAAGCAGCCACGGGGTGCCTTCCTCGAACGGACCTCCGGCGTACGCGGCACTGTGGTTCCACACCTGCGTGGTTCGGCCGACGAACTGGTACCCGCCGGGACCTTCCATGCCGTAGATGCACAGGTACGCGCCGCCGATGCCGACGGCGTTCTCCGGCGTCCACGTCCGTGCCGGGTTGTACTTCGTCGTCACCAAGCGGTGTCGCGGGTCCAACGGCGTTGCCACCGGAGCACCCAGATAGACGTCACCGAGCCCGAGAACCATGTAGTCCGCCGCGAAGACGGTATCGAAAACGTCTGCGACGGTGTCGAGTCCGTTCATGCGCCGGATGAACTCGATGTTCCAGGGGCACCACGGAGCGTCGGCTCGCACACCGTGCATGTAGCGCTGGATCGCTTCCCTCGTCGACGGGTCGTCCCACGAGAGCGGCAGCCGGACCTGACGGCTGGGTACCACGAGCTCCGAGGCTGCGGGCAGATCGTCCTCGACCTCGGCCAGCAGACCCATCAACGAATCGATCGACAGCACATCGGGATTCACCTTGACCTGCAGCGAGCGGATACCGGGGGTCAGATCCAGCAGGCCGCGGGGCGCTATGGCCTCTACCCGCTGATGCAGCGCGTGCACCCGTGCCCGCAGGGTGAGGTCGAGCTTCATGTCCCCGTACTCGACGAGCACGTTGTCGTCACCCGACCGCCGGTACGTGACGCACGTATCGGCGTCGCGCCGAGCGATGACCCCGTCGTCACCGTCGCCGCCGGCGGAGAACACTGCGGGCAGAGACGCGCGGCGAGCGAGACCGAGCGATCCCAGCGGTGCGGTGGACGCGGCCTTCACCGGAACGAAGCGGATGGTGTTTCCGGGCCGCAGCTGGCCCAGCTTCCAGCGTTCGGCAGCGACAACGGTGACGGGACAGACGAATCCGCCGAGACTCGGGCCGTCGGGCCCCAGGAGGATCGGGGTGTCACCGGTGAAGTCCAACGCGCCGACGCTGTAGGCGTTGTCGTGGATGTTGGAGGGATGTAGGCCGGCTTCCCCGCCGTCGGTCCGAGCCCACTGCGGCTTGGGCCCGATCAGCCGAACTCCGGTGCGATCGGAATTGAAGTGCACCTCGTAGCGGGTGGCGTAGAGGGTGTCGATGTCCTCGCGGGTGAAGAACTCGGGCGCGCCGTGGGGTCCCTCGGTGACGGCGATGTCCCAGACGGACGTCAGCACCGGCAGGCTTTCCATCGGAATCGGCCCGAGGGGGGCGGAGTTGTCCGATCGACCGGCCAACCCGATGACGTCGCCCTCGCCCAGGATGCCGCCGCGATGCCCGCCGAACTTGCCGAGCGTGAATGTTGCTGCGCTGCCCAGGTAGTCGTCGACGTCGAGGCCGCTCTGGATCAGGACGTACACCCGAAGGCCGTGGCCGGTGGTGGTGCCCACGTCCAGTGCTGCTCCGGCCGGCACCAATACCGGTCGCCACTGCGGTACCGCCCGACCGTCGATGCGTACCGGCACCGCAGCTCCGGTGACGCAGACGTAGGTATCGGAGTCGAACGTCAAGGCCGGACCGGCCATGGTGGATTCGAGACCCGGTGCACCCTCGGGGTTGCCGAGCGCGGTGTTGCCGAGTCGGAAAGAGAGGTCGTCCATCGGCCCCGACGGCGGCACGCCCACCTTCCAGTAGCCGACGCGTCCCGGCCAGTCCTGCACCGTGGTGAGCATCCCGGGTCGCTGCACGGTCATCTTGGTCGCGGTCATGATCGCGTCACGATCATGCGGACTGCAGTGGGGTCGAATCCGTTGCAGGGGTTGTTGATCTGCGGACAGTTCGAGACCAACACGAGCGTGTCGATCTCGGCACGCAGCGACAGCGACTTGCCGGGGGCCGACAAACCGTCGACGATCCCGAGGGTGCCGTCGGCGTCGACGGGGACGTTCATGAAGAAGTTGATGTTGGGGGCCAGGTCTCGCTTGCCGAGACCCCACTTGGAACCTTCGATGAGAAAGTTCTCGACGCACGCGTGCTGATGCGCGGTGTGGTGACCGTAGCGCAGCGTGTTCGACTCCTTCGAGCACGCACCGCCGACGGTGTCGTGGTTGCCGACCTCGTCCTCGATGATCGTCATCAGGGCCGTCGAATCATCGCTGCGTAGCACGGTTCCGGTGGTGAGGAACAGGTTCTGTTGCGCGGTGACGGTGGCGGCGGCGGAGTATCGAAGCGAGTGATCGCGCGCGCCGTAGAGCAGGGTGTCGACGGCTTGATTGCCGTAGAGGTCGACGATCGTCAGGATGTGGCCGGCCTCGACGATTGCGGACCAGGGCCCGAACGCGGGGGCGATCTCGTCCCGCACGATCGTGGTCTCGAGGGTGCTGGTAGTCACTGCGCTGCCTTCCATGCGGTCTCGGTGTTCATCACTGCGCGTTGATATTCCGGCTCGGTGTTGTCGAGCGTGAGCAGTTCTCCCGGCGCGCGCCAGGCCAATACGTCGAGGGTCGTCGTGGGGTACTCGGGACTGGGGTCGAGGGGATGCGCGGTGTTGGCCAGCAACACGATCACCGGCAGATGAATGAGTAGATCCACCGACCGGCCCGATCCCGCGGAGCCGGTGCTCACCAGGCTCCCGTCAGCGGCGACGGTGATGCCGTGGAAGAACGACAGCGACGGTGCGACGTCGCGCGGCTCGAGTCCGTGCTTGGCTGCGGCGAGGGTGAACAACTCCCGGCCTGCCGGTGCAGGCGAATGCGGCCCGCTCACTCCGTATTTGGCGACGTTGGTCGCCGTGGACGTGGTGCCGCACAGCGCGTCGTGGTGACCGGAGGTGTCGGCGACGATGGTTGCCAGCACGCGGCCCTGGTCCGAGAGCAGGGGGTGTCCTGCGCTCAGGTACGCCTGCCACGGAACCTTGACGGTGTCGGCGGTGTTGAGTCGTTCCCACGGTGCGTCGACGCGGTAGAGCAGCAGATTGGCGCAGGCGGCACCGTCCACATCCATCAGCCGCAGACGGGTTCCGCGGGCGAGGACCTTGGTGGTGTAGCTGCCGCCCGGTACCGATTCTGCCCACGTGAGCTCCGAAACCCCCTCCGGTGCAGTGGGGGCCGGTGCGACTGTCGCCTGGGACCGTGCGTGTTCCTTGGCCGAATGGGTGGTTGCTGTGCTCATGAGAAATCAGGCTCCGATCGTGACGGGCTTGGGGTGGGTCTTGCCGCGGGGAAGGCAGGCGACTCCTACGACGATCACGGCGAGGACGGTCAGCGGTGCGGCCCAGCGCAGTAGTGGGTATTCGCCGGTGGGGTCGAAGATTTCGGCGCGCGGCCACGACAGGTTGATCACCATCAGCCCGCCGTAGAGAACTGCGGCGATGTTGACCGGCAGGCCGAGACGGCCGAGGGTGAAGAGCTTCTGGCCGTCGCTGTCCAGCATGATGCCGCCATGCGGCCAGCCTTTGAGTCGCTGGATCAGCAGTGGGACGGTCACCATCATGTAGGCGAGGTAGATGAGCACGATGCATACGCTCGACAGCGTCGTGAAGATCGCGGAGTTCCCGACGTTGACGGCCAGGATTGCCACGCACGCCAGGCCGATGAGCACGGAGGGTGCGATCGGAGTTCCCGTGCGCGAGTTTACTTTCGCCAGTGCAGCCGAGGCGGGGAGTCGTCCGTCGCGAGCCATGGAGAACATCAAGCGCGACGCCGCGGTCTGGATGGCGAGGGTGCAGATGAACACGGCGATGGCGACGTCGACCAGGAGCACCTTGCCCCACGGGGAGGTGAGGATCGAGTCGATGACGTACGGAAGTCCCTGCGTTGCCAGCTGACCGTCGGTGAGGCTCGGTGCGGCCATCAGGGCTCCGACGATCATCAGTCCGCCGCCGAGTGCCGATGCCGAGAGAGCGAGGCGGATGGTGCGCGGTGCGACGCGTCGGGGATTGCGGGTTTCCTCGGCCAGCTCGCCCGCCGAACCGAAGCCGACCATGACGTAGGCGGCCATCAGGCCGGAGACGATCCAGGCACCGATGTATCCGGGATCTGCTCCGGCACTTCCGGTATCGAAGACCACCGCAGGTCCGCGCTCGGCGTGGGTGAAGAACACGAGCACGAGCGCGATGACGCCGACGATCTCGCAGGTGACGCCGATCGTGTTGATGCGCGCCATCCAGTTCACGCCGATGCAGTTGATCGTGGTGGTCAGAACCAACAGAATCGAGCCCAGTACAACGGCATTGGCGGCTCCGCTCGGGGAGGTCAGCGCGGTCTCCTCGCCGATGAGCTGGAAGCCGCCCCAGACACTGGGAAGTACCACCTGCAATGCGATCGCCGCGGCGGAGGCGGTGACGATCTGCGCGATGATCATGAACCATCCGGCGAACCACCCGACCAGTTCGCCGCCCATGCGCCGCGACCAGTGATAGATCGCGCCCGAGATGGGATAGCGGGCAGCGAGTTCGGCGAAATTGAGAGCCACCATGAACTGGCCGAGGAACACCAGGGGCCAGGTGAGGAAGAAGGCCGGTCCGCCGAAGCTGAAGCCGAGCCCGAAGAGTTGGAAGATGGTGGTCAGGATCGACACGAACGAGAAGCCGGCGGCGAACGAGGCGTACTTACCGAGGCTGCGGTGCAGTTGCTGGTCGTACCCGAGGGCAGCAAGATCCGAATGATCCGTCGTACGAGCCGGTTCGGAACCTGCGCCGGGGGCCGGCAGTGTTGTCGAGCTCATGGTCTCTCCTACAGGCGAGGTGGGTGGTGAGTGACCGCCCGCTGCATCGCCGAGGCGGGTTTCTGTCAGTTGATAGTTTTCGGCACCGCCGTTCCCTGGCGGTGACCGTCGTGCAACAAGCTCGTTTCGTCTATTTCGATCAGATGACAGAAATCTCACCGTCATCTCGGGCTGACAAGATGACGACATGACCGGCGCAGGCAGACCCAGGCTGAGCACGAAGAAGCGGGCAGGAGACACCGCTCGTGAGGAAATACTCGACGCCGCGGCCGAGCTGTTCACCACTCGCGGCTTCACCAATACCTCGACACGGGCCATCGCCGACGCCGTCGGGCTGCGGCAGGCATCGCTGTATCACCACTTCGCCACCAAAGACGACATCCTCGACGCGCTGCTCAGCGGAACCGTCGACGCGCCGCTGGCCGTCGCGCAACGCATCCGTGACTCGGGTGCCGAGGCCACGACGCAGATGTACGCGCTCGCCTACTTCGACGCCGGCCAGCTCGCGGCGTCCACCTGGAATCTGGGCGGGCTCTACTTACTGCCCGAACTCCGCAGCGAGCGCTTCGAGGCCTTCCGCGACCATCGGTACACGCTGATGAACCTGTATGCGGCCATCGCGTCGGACACCCTGGCGCACCTGGGGTTAGAGCGTCGGCAGGGCACGGAGGATCTGCCGTTCCGCCTGGTGGAGACCGTCGTCAACGCACGAGCCGATCGTGAGAACGGGCGCCGCGACCCCACCGTGGATGCGGCCGGTATCGCCACGGCTGCACTGCGGGTGCTCGGCTGGACCGGGGACGTTGCGTCCATGCACCGCGATGCCGAGACCCTGCTCGAGGCGATCGTCGGAATAGTCGAGCATCCTCGGTCCTTGCATTCGACATGACGTCCATAGCAATAGTCGGAGCAGGTGCAGGTCTCGGAGCAGCAGTGGCGCGCAAGTTCGGCGCGCAGGGTTTCTCCGTCGGCCTCATCTCCCGCAACCAGGCCCGTGTCGATGCCCTTGCCGATCGACTGGCCGCCGACGGTATCTCTGCCAAGGGCTTCGTCGCCGACGTGCGTGATCCGGCCTCGATCGCCGCGGCCTTGGAGCAGGTCACCGAAACGCTCGGACCCATCGAGGTGCTGCAGTACAGCCCGCTTCCGCAGAAGGACTTCATGCGGCCCGTCCTCGAGACCACTCCGGCCGATATGGTCGGCCCGGTCGAATTCTCCATCTACGGATCGATTGCTGCAGTCCATCAGGTGTTGCCGGGCATGCGATTCCTCGGCGAGAACAAGGGCACGATCCTGTTCGTCAACGGCGGCTCTGCGGTCAAGCCCGGTCGTAAAGTCACCGGCACATCCATCGCGTTCGCAGGCCAAGCCGCCTATGCGCAGCTGCTCAACGAGGAATTGGCCGACGAGGGAATTCAGGTGTCTCAGTTGATCATCGGCGGTGCCATCGACGGCGAGGATCCGCGCAAGAGCCCCGAGGCTCTCGCCGAGCAGCTGTGGAGCCTGCACACCGGACGGGACCGCTTCCGGGTTCAGGTCGCCACGGACTGACTAGAGTCGTCGGCATGACATCGTTGCCCGACTGGGCTCAGAGCCTGGACCTCGCACCCCACCCCGAGGGTGGTTGGTTTCGGGAGACCTGGCGTAGCGAGGTCACGATCCCGCAGGCATCTCTGCCCGACGGTTATCCGGGGCCGCGCGCGGCTGGGACGGCAATTCTGTTCCTGCTCATGCCCGGTCAGCAGTCCGCGTGGCACACCGTGCGCGGCACCGAGATGTGGCTGTACCACCGGGGCAGTCCGGTGCAGCTGGACCTCGGCGGCGCAGGAGACGTGCCGGGTGAGGTGACGTCGCTGTTGGTAGGGCCCGAATCTCCGCAGCAGATCGTCCCACCGTCGGTGTGGCAGCGCGCTCGGCCGGTGGGCGACGAATCGAGTCTGGTCAGCTGCACCGTCACGCCCGGGTTCGATTTCGAGGACTTTCGGCTCGAAGGGCCTGGGCATGGGTAGGAAGCGGGCCACGGCGTCGGCCGGTTCGTTGGAGCCCGGAGTGTTCGAGATCGACTCGGGCACCTGTGAATTGGTACGCGACACCTTCTCCGACGACGGGTGGGTCGTCAACGTCAACGACGTTCCGAGTTCGCACATCGACATGAACGACCCCACTGTGCTCGAGTTCGAGTACATGCGGTGGATCTCGGGACTGGTTCGAGCGCAATGGGACTCGACGTTCGCTTTGCGCGCACTCCATCTCGGAGGTGGGGCGTGCACGCTGGCGCGCTCGTTCACCGCCGAATTTCCCGGTGCCCGTCAGGTGGTCGTGGAGCTCGACGGGAAGCTCTCGGAGCTGGTGCGAGAATGGTTCGATCTTCCGCGGGCCCCGCTGCTGCGCATCCGCGTCGGTGAAGCGCGGGCCGTCACCGAGACGCTGAGCGAGAACAGTCGGGACCTGATCGTGCGAGACGTGTTCGCCGGAGCCACAACTCCGGCCCCGTTGCTCACCGTCGAGTTCACCGAGCATGTTCGACGCGTCCTCTCGCCCGGCGGCATGTACGTCGTCAACTGCGGTGACCGCCGAGATCTCTCGCTCGCGAAGCAGGAAGCGTCGACCATCGGAAGCGTGTTCGAGCACACCGCGATCGTCGCCGATCCGGCAATGCTCAAGGGTAGGCGCTACGGCAACATCATCATCGCCGGCAGTGACGTCCCGATCGGGGACTCGCCGGCCCTGGCACGCGAACTTCTCGGCGGGGCAGTTCCGGCGCACGTGTGGCTGACCGAGCAGGTGCAGTCCTTCGCCCGCGACGCAAAAATCTCGAGAGATTAAGGCGCTGGAATGTTGCTCGCAAGATCCTTCGCCAAGCGCTCCGCGGCCGAGACGAGCAGTGGTACGAACTGTTCTGCCGATTCGAGAGTGACGCGAGCGGTGGGGCCGGCGATGGACATCGCGGTGAGGGTCGGGGCTCCGATCACCGGAACGGCGAAGCAGCGCACACCCACTTCTTGTTCGCCGTCGTCCACGGCGTAACCGCGTTCGCGGATGAGCGCGAGATCGGCGAGCAACGCGTCCAGCGTGGTGATCGTGTTGACGGTCCTGGGGGCCATGCCGAGGCGGCCGACGATGGCGCGGACGGCGTCGACCCCCGAGCATTTCGACCCGACGATCAGGTGGGTCGTTACCACCGACATGCTCGATCCGAGTCGGTACCTCAGCGGCGGCGAACTGGTGTTGACCGGTTTGATGTGGCGGTCCGGCCCGGAGGATTCGCGAACCTTCGTCCGGGCGGTGTCGAAAGCCGGAATCGCGGCACTGGCGGCCTCCGACGGCGGCGTCGTGCCGGACGACCTGGTGGACGCCTGCCGCGAACACGGTCTGCCGCTGTTCAGGGTGCCGGCCGACATCGCCTTCGCGACGGTCACCGAGAGCGTAGTTAGACAGCTCTCGACGGCACGGGCGTCGGATCTGAGCCTGGTACTCGATCGGCATCGGCGCCTCGTGGCGAGCACTGGACCCGGCGGCGGTCTGGGTCCGCTACTCGAGATGGTGGGTTCGGACCTGGGCATGAAGTGCTGGGTCGTCACCTCGTCGGGGGGGGGGGGGGGGGGGGGGGGGGGGCCCCCCCCCCCCCCCCCCCCCGCCCCCG